>JAAUSF010000199.1 GCA_012033255.1 Cyanobacteria bacterium RU_5_0 | reverse complement strand
TTGGCGACCGAAGGGCAGTAAAGCCTTGGCGATTCTCAAAATCCTCGAACTTAATGGTCAATGGCAGCAAGCTTGGTTCTCTGCCCAAGCCGCATAAATATCAATGGAAAATTTACAGAAAGAAAAACTTGGGCTTATTCATGGTGTTCCTTCTCTTCCAAATTCTTACAATGATTTGTCAAATTCTTATGGTGCAGAGCGAGTTCGTTTCGGTATCGTCCAATTTAGACATCAATGTTCAGAATTCACTTGCCATGTAATCACAATGATTTCTGCAAACAGTAAGACAACTATTAGCCGCGAAAACGCTTGTAAAATGGCTTCCATCGTCCAGTTCTGACTCTGAACCTCCCAGATCATCCAAACAATGTTCACTCCGATCACCAACCAGGGTAGAATTACGATTGAATTCGTCTGCGATAGAAGTGGATCGTCGTCTCCCGCCAAAATGGGAAAGTACTGAGGAGACAAACAAGGTAGGATATTCCCGCGTTGATTAACAAGCTCGTTTGAAGACCCGAAGGCAGATTCGGGTAGCCAAGCGCGATCGCCGTCAGACAAACTCCCAGCGCGAGATACAGGAAAGTAAACAAGGTAAATCGTTTCATTGCTTTCTCCGATAGAGCTTATTCTCTGTACCAGACACGTACACATTGAAAGCAATTGATTGTCACGCCTTGACTGATCATCACTGGATAGAAACCATTACTGCTCGTCAAACCATAGACATCATCACTTGTGCCTTCGATGCGATCGGGTAAAACAACAGTTTCAACATTGATCACCTGTATCGTTGTATTTTCGATCCACTGATTGACAGCACTCACAACCTCAGAGAAGGATTCATACTCGGAAGCCCCGCCGAAGGGTCCCCGTTCAGTAATCCGAGGCGCAAAATCTTTGCACTGAATCATTTGATTTACCACCTTAAAACTGTAGAGTTGAGCATCAATTCAAGTAGTAGGCATCGCCCACCATTTGTAAAACCTTTCTTTGTAAAACCTTTCACGGTAAAGCTTTGTGGGCAGTGCTAGCCCTACGAGATCTATTCCAAAACTTAAGCCAACCTTGCCAGTAAACCGCTAAGAACAGAGGCAAAAGCATGAAAGCTGATATGGGCTAACATTGCAGCTTCTAGCGAATATTGCCAAAAGAACCAGCCAAACGCAATCCCCCACAATCCCATTCAGTAACAACGCCCGAATAATCACAACTGGAGTGAGGGGAACGATCGCAGCAGTCGCTGGCAGGTGTAGTAGTCCAAATACCAACGCGGCTAGAACGATCGCACCCTGGTAAATCCCTTGACTTGGCAATGTAAAGCCTTGTTTTAGTCCTTTCCACGCGATCCAAACAAGCAGCGACATTAAACCCCAGCGCATCAAAATTTCCTCAGTGATGCCGCCATAGAACATTGCTGTGAGCAAATTCAACCAACTTGGCTCTGTATTATTGGCTGCCCGTAGCGCTTCAGGTAGGACAGGTTGCATCAACCGATCGAGCAACAAGAGAACGATCGCCGCCGCTGCACCCACACCCAAGCTCCACTTCATCTCAACGGCAAAAGATGGAGACTTAGCGGTGTGAAACACCCAATGATCAATCAAATGGGAGCTTAATCTAACACGATAGGCACAACCAATTCCGATCAGAATGCTGATTGCCAGTAGAATTGAATACTGTAGTCCTTGCAGAAGCATCAAAATCCACAATGGCGGCACTTTTTCCAGTATTTCTGGAGACAGTTTCGCTAACTGTTGCTCGACTAAAGGAATAGACGTGATCGTGTACATCACAATTCCCACACTGCCCAATACAAATAAAATACCGAATTGTTTCAGAATTGCCATTGGTTTAATCTCCAGATGATCCGTCCTATTAGCTCATGCCAGCAACTACCATCGTCGGGATTGTGGACAAGTTAGTAACGCTTCTAGATTTTGCGTTTCTTTGTATCACACACTGATAAAGAATGTAGGCGTTCCCTCGACTTCCGAGATTTAGCTCATTTGTCCAATCGGTCGAACAATGATTTCATTCACATCCACCTCTGCGGGTTGCTCGATCGCAAAGGCAATCGCACGCGCGATCGCATCTGCTGGAATCACTGCCTCACGAAATCCCTCCACCCATTCCGCTGCTTCAGCATCCGTGATCGTGCTGGCAAGTTCAGTTTCCGTCACTCCAGGCGAAATCACCGTAACTCGGATGTCTGTCGATTCTTGCCGCAGTCCCTCGGAAATCGCCCAAACTGCAAACTTAGTGGCGCAGTATACGGCTGCGGTTGGATAGACGTTGTGCCCGCCGATCGAGGATAGATTGAAAAACTGCCCCGATCGTTGCTGCTTAAAGAGAGGTAGCGCAGCAGCAATCCCGTGAAGCACACCGCGAATGTTCACATCAATCATGCGGTTCCATTCATCGATCTTCAGCACCTCTAGCCTGGAGAGTGGCATCAGTCCTGCATTGTTCACCACAACATCAAGGCGACCAAATTTATCTTGGGCAAATTCGACAAAGGCTTGCATGTCTTCGAGGTTGGTGACATCAAGGGTGCGGTATTCTGCTTCGCCACCTTTAGAGCGAATTTCGGCAGCGATTGCTTCCAGTCGATCGGTGCGTCGCGCCCCTAACACAACCCGTAAACCCTGATGAACCAGCAATCTAGCAGTTGCTTCACCAATACCGCTACTAGCTCCAGTAATCGCAATAACTTTGTTCTCAGCCGTTGACATGGTGAGTGTTCCTTGTAGGTAATTAAAGCTGATTGGCAGTTAGGCTGCTTTTAGGATGTCTGCCTGTACGACTTGGGCAAGCTGCTCCATATACAACCGCGCCCATGCGATCGTGTTTTCTCTCAGTCCCACAACGACAACGCCTCGCATATTGAGTTCTGTGCCGTTGGTATGATTGCCTTGCCAGTGCCACTCTGACCAACCCAACTCATCCGCGATCGTATGGGTAATTAATTTTGCCTGGATGTCAGGAACTTGAGCGAAGAGAGCAGTCCAGTTCTTTCGCACCTGTGCTGCACCGATGAGGTTTCGTTCTGGATGGACGGGTTGTTCACCCACGAAGTCAGGAGCGAAGCAGTTCACGAATGCATCAATGTTATGAGCATTGATTGCCGCTTCCATCTTGAGCAAAACTGAGGAAGCGTTTTGAATAGGAGTAGTCTTTGTGTTCATGTTGTTATCTCCATTGTGCTTAGAGGTATTACTCGTCCGAGCCTTTACGCTGCCTTTGGCAACCAAAAAACTTTGTTGACTAACGAAATCACCGACGACCCTTCCGATCGCTCTGGGAAACGGGTTCGGATACCTCGTCGCGTTTGAACACCTTGTAGGCGATCGCCAAAAACACGGGTATTGCAACCAGCACCGACAGCGCCCCGTAGGTCGCGTGGTACTTGCTGACTGTGAACAGGGCTGGCGTGGTCACGACGGTTCCGGCTGCATTGATCACGAGGATGCCGCCGATGTTGTTCGCGAAGTGTACGCCGATCGCGAGTTCGGTGGTTCCCTCCACCAGCGAAACCACAGTCCACAGCAGACCCGGAACAAGGAAGTAGCTGACAAAGACCGTGAGCCAGCCGCCCGCGCTTGCCTCCGGGTTGAAGAGATGCGGCAGGGTGAAGATCACGGCTGGCACGATCGCCAGAAAGACGCGATTAGACCAAATCAGGCTCGCACCCTGCACGATGTACCCGCGAAAGAAAAGCTCCTCGGTGGTGGTCTGGATCGCGGTGAGAACCAGTGCTAAAGGTACGAAGAGCGCGAATGTCGCAAGGTCGGAGTTGAAAGAAAAGGTGTTGGGGTAAAAGAGGTACTGTCCCAGCCCAACAATCAGGCAGAATGGCACGAACCACGCCACAAACCCTTGACCGACACGCCGCCAGTTGATCGTCTTCCGCGCCGTGATCAGTGTCCGGAGAGGGCGGCGGTGGACAAGGGAGACGGTGAGGAGGATTCCCGCTAGGAAGAACGGAAAACCCGCCATGATATAGAGGAAGCGCCCGACGGGGCTGAGCGCGGCGTGATTCGTCTGACCGCTGAACACGAACGCGACACCGACGCTAGCGGCCGTCCCAACGACCAGCCACGCAAAGAGGATGATCATCAGCCCCAGAAGATACCGCCACCCCCGATGTTTACCCCACCGGGCAGCCTCCACGTAAGTCGCGTCTTGCGCTTCCGTTCCGATTTCCTGTTTTCCTTTGATTGCTTTGATCCTCATCTTTGTCTCCTTGACTCGTGCGTGTCTGTAGTGCTTGTCCCCGAAATGGCTCAACAGTGAGAATCTGGTGAGAAACCCGCGAAGAAGCCGTGGTGTTCTGACTGGTTATGACTTGGGATGGCGCTTGGCAAAATTCCAGGTAATGGCACTGGCATCGGGACCGGCGCGATCGATGTAAATGCCGTCTCCAGCAGGGCCTGGCCAGACGTGTCCCATATCCTGGACGAGGTACGACTCGATGAAAGATGTACCGCCTAGCGCAGTGATGGTGGTATGTGTGTAGGAATGCCTGCCCTGTTCTGAAGGCACCGTTGTCGTCTTTTCGACTAGGTTTAGGCTGTCGTTGAGTAAACCATCATCAACAAAGTCACCTACCGCAATCCAGTGTGCAACCAGACGAGTAGCAACTAAGGGCGGAACGACGGCATCCTCCTCGCCTTGGATGACGAGCAACGGTACCTGCCGCGCCCGATCGCCCATCTGCGACCACGCCTGACGTGCCGTGTAGTCGGGTGGCGTGGAGTCAGGGTCGTCCGGGTTTACCTGGTTTAGTCCGTACTCACCACCCGCGATCGATGTCACCGTTGCAAAGACATCAGGGTAGGTCGCAGCGAGAATAACGGCGGTTCCCGCACCCGACGAGGCACCAGCGACATGCACTTGGGCTGGGTCTGCGTTGTACTGCTCGACCACCTGTCGGGCAACGCCAGCGAGCAGCGCAGGTTCTCCGCTGTAGCGGTGCTGCTCCCGTGGATCAGCCGAGTTCCAGCAGTTGATCGCGCTGCGGAACATCCGTTGTGTCGGGTAGACGACGATGAAACCTTCGCGGTCGGCCAGGCTATTGAACTGCGTCGTGGACTTCATCGAGTTCCATCCATAACCCGTCATGCCGCAACCGTGAATCGCCATGATCACTGGCAGTTGAGTCGTGCCGTTGTGCTGCGGCGGCAGGTGAACCTGATAACGTAGAGAACCGATATCGCTTTCGTACAGGTGATTGTGGTCTCCCGCCTGCATCCACCAAGGCAATCCGAACTGGAAAGCCGCAGTGCCACTGCCGACGGTAGCGATGAATGTGACGAGGATGCCGGAGATGATCGAGGGCGATCGCCGTCGCCTACGAGAGCGATCTGACCGGGACTGAGCGGACTGGATCGCCTTGCCCAGGTTTTGTTCTCGCGAGTGATCAGAAAAATCTTTCATAGTGATCGATTCTTTTCATGTAGGTGATGAACGTTCAGGACGCGCCCGCGAACACCATCACCGGAACCGTGGACAGGTTGACAACAACGTGAACATGGAATTAGCGAACCGATTTCAGTGTTGCTTTAATGAATCGCTTGAAGTGCTGTGTCAAACATTTCGCACTGCCGATCGACTACTGCGCTACAACCCCACCGTCTATCATCAACGTTTCACCTACTACGAACGATGCTATGTCAGATGATAAAAACAGGACTGCATTTGCAACTTCAAGCGGTGTGCCAACTCGTCCGATCGGTGGAGTCCTGCCAAGTAAGCTTTGGCTTCATCTGTAGCGGCTTCAAACATATCTGTTTCGATTGACCCTGGTGCAACGACATTGATGCGAATCCCCGCTTTGGCATATTGGAGTGCAGCAGCTTTTGTTAAACCGACTACCGCATGGTTACTCGCGGTGTAGAGGAGTATGTTAGGAAGTGCAACGACTCCAACCGCAATGCCATATTGACGATTGAACCACTTCCCTGTTTCAACATCTGAGCGATTTCATGTTTCATCGACAACCAAACGCCTTTGACATTGACGTTCATCGTGCGATCGTATTCAGCTTCTGTTTGTTCAATCAATGAGGGGTTTTCGCCGACAATTCCTGCATTATTAAAGGCAATATCTAACCGGCCAAAAACGCCAACCGCTTTATCAACCATTGCTTCAACATCGGCTTCTTTCGTGACATCGGCTTGCACAAAAATCGCCTCTCCACCAGCTTCTGCGATCGATCGAACCGTTTCTTCACCTTCATCCCTTCGACGACCCACCACCACCACCTTTGCTTGTTGTTGGGCATAAGCGATCGCGGTAGCTCTACCGATTCCCGATGTGCCTCCAGTGACTAAAGCCACTTTATCTTGAAGTATCATTCTGTTTCTCCTGTTTCGATCGACATTGAGTGTGAGTCAAATTAAACAAGCCTCAATCTTTTACAGTGACTACCTGCTGGGCAGAGGTTTCCACGTTGAGAAGGTTGCAAGATGTGTCCAATAGGCATCCAATCCAATTGAGAGAAAGATCAGAGCAGCCACAATTAACACAATTGCTCCAATGGTTCGCAAAAGCCGATTCTTTTTGAGGTAGAGCGTGGGTGCAGAAAAGACTCCTCCCAACCCGACTAAAATAAAGGCGACTCCTACCCTCAGCGGCATTGGCGTTAGCCCCAAGTTGATAAAGCGAGCGCCAATGAGAAGTAATACAAGTCCTGCAAAGAACCCATAAATACTGAGGGTAATTAACTCCCAACCCATTGCTAGAGCGAGTGACGTTCCAGTCAATAGAATTCCGAACAGAACACTCGTTTCACCATAGGCAATATTGAAACTTCCAATCACGGGCCAGGTAAACGTCATATGTAAGCCAGTAACTAACGAGATCGCACCAACTACACCAAAGCCCCGGAATCCAACGTTTTTGATTTGGCTCATCAAGACCAAAATATACATAGGCGGCTAGCAGAACGAGTCCAGCTACCAGGTTAATCAGCATGAGTGTAATGTAATCGATAAACATCTAAACCTCCTGCAATTGTTTGAAAGTGCTTAAATCTTGATTCAGAAAGTAGTTAAATGCGTTCCCATACCAACTCAAAAATTGTTTCAACACCATTGTTTAAAGCTGGCAATGTTCTCAACGTCACTTGGTTCTCGCTCAAAGTAAAGGTGCGAATCAACGTTGTACAAACCCGATTCGGAATCGATGCAATTTCGATGTGGTGAGTTACTGTGTTGCCACTCAACGTATAAGTTCCAGCGTAAGCATTGAATGTTGTAAATGCTTGAGCAAGCTCTTCCACGGGTAAAGATTGCATCTGGGGAGTCAGCGGCGATCTGACCTCCTGACTCAGCGGTGAGCGATCGCTCCTAGAAAACATCACCATCATGTGACCATCTGATGTGTAAGTGATGTAGCCAACCGGATGAGTTCCATACACGTCTGGAGTCACCGTTCCATCAGCGTAAATGGCGGTTGCAGAAATTAACTTCCAAATGCCAATTAGCAGATTGTTCTGGATTGTTGGTGTAGACATAATGTGCAACCATTGCTTGATGATTCTCCGCTAGAGAGTAGCGGGTTTCAACACAAAATCAAACTCAGTCGTGTAAAACGGTTTACTTTGATTGTGTGCCTTGAGTTCGTCTAGTGCTTCGTGCTTTTGCAATTGAACGATCGCCGATTGAACTGCAAAGGTTGTATCTGAATCCAGGTGAGGATCGCCAGCCATAAAAATTTGTGTTGTCAGTGGAGTGTACTCCGGAGCACTGAGTTTGAAATGGATGTGAGCCGCCCGCCAAGGATGCCGTCCCAAGAGTCGCAGCAATTCGCCAGATGGACCACTGCTTGGCACTTTGTAACCTAGTGGCACGACGGTTTCAAACATATACTTTCCACTCTCGTTCGTTTTGAAACGTCCGCGAAAATTCCCCAACGGCTGAGATGGCTCTTGGACATCATATAATCCTTGGGAATTGGGTTGCCAAACATCAATCAGAGCATTGGCGATCGGTTGACCGTTCAAATCTAAAACCCTGCCTGACAGGAAAAGCGAATCTCCTTCTGTATCAATACCCAAGCGATCGCCCATCTGCCGTTCTGGTGCATTCGGCACATACAATGGTCCTTCTAAATTGCTTTGTGTACTGCGATGGGCATCGTGCAGCAATTCTACCAACTCTGAGATCCCTAGTAGATCCGTCAACATATGGATCTCTCCAGTGGGAATCTCTTGAGTGTGATGACTTGCTTGGTTGAGAAAATTACGTCCCTGCTGCAATTCTGATTCTGTCAGATTCACCTCGCGCACAAAGTCATGCAAATGTCGAACCAAGCTCGTGTAAATTTCATAGAGTCGCGGGTGAGATTTGCCGCGATCGCCATGATTAATGACGGCTTCAGTGATAGTGTCAAGTGTGATGTTCTGCACGATCAAACTCCTTTTTAGTTACGTGATTAATGATGGTTGTTTTAGAGGCTGTTTGAGAATAAAAAAGTTAAGCCAAACGTTTGAGCATGATGCGAATCATTGCGACATAAATGAAAGCTTCAGACATTTGTGGCAAACGTTCGTAATCTTTACTTAAGCGATCGCGACCAAAAGCAACCAACCGAATGAACGCTCT
>JAAUSF010000198.1 GCA_012033255.1 Cyanobacteria bacterium RU_5_0 | reverse complement strand
TGGGGGGATGGGGGGATGGGGGATAAGCTTGATTTCTGGTGGAGTAGGCATCTTGCCTGCCCCGAACTGGACGGGCGAGACGCCTATCTCACAAGAGATGTAAAAGAAGTTGCACATGGCATTATCCTCAGTGTTTTCCAATCTTTCATCCCTATCCCCTATTCCCTATTCCCTCAATACCGGACACTCTTTTGCCGCTAAATTCAAATATTGGCTGCATTCGGTTGGGGTGAGTTGGCGGAGGCTACGATCGTGCGCTAGTTTGGTCAGTGTTTCCCAGGTGGCTGCCCAAAGATAAACGCGACCGTCTTCGGTGAGGGTGGCGATGTATTGTCCGTCGGGGCTGAAGAAGGCATGGAGAATGGGTTGAGGATGGGTGGCTAGGCGATCGGGTCGCAGTTCGGCTTGCTCGGTGCCGGTTTGAACGTCCCAAAGGCGGGCGGTTCCATCAGCACTGGCGGTCACGAGGAATTGTCCGTTTGGGCTGAATTGAGCATCTAATACGGCTTTGTGATGTCTACCGAGCAAACGTTGCTGTTTACCTGTGCTGATTTCAAAAATGCGGGTCATTCCATCCCAACTGGTGGTGACGATTTGTTGGCTATCGGGGCTGAAATTTGCACTGCTCAGAGAGTCTGATTGGAAGAAAGTTTTAATCAATTGTCCCGAAGTTGCGTCCCAAATTCGCGCTGTGCGATCGAGGCTGGCGCTGACAATCCATTTTCCATCCGGGCTGAAGTGGGCGTGTTGAATGTTAGCTTGATGCCCCCGTAAAACCTGGATGAGTTGTCCAGATGACACATCCCATAGGCGTACTGTCATATCATCGACGATCGCCAACACCTGACGACCATCCGGGCTGAATGCAAGTTGCTGAACAATCGCCGAATCGCCGCTGATCTGCGTTGTTGTTCCTCCATTGCGAATCTGATTCACCAGTTGCAGGGAGCGATCGACTTGAAGCTGATAAATTTCTACCCATCCTGCTGAATTGGCAACGGCAATCAACCGACCGTCATTGCTCAGTGTCACACTGCTCAAATGGGTTCTTCCTGTCGAATCGACCGTGTGACGGGTTGATGAGTAGGGTAACTGGACTGGTAGAAGAGCCGAAGAGGGTTCGCTCAACCAATTAGATGGAATACTAGAGGGGGGCGTTTCGGCCAAAACCGGACGTATTGCAGGATATCCTAACAATGTGAGCAATCGTTGCCAGAGGGTGGGAGGGTCTGATGGAGACGGCGTTGTTACTGAAGCGGGATCTGTAGAAGGGCCGTGCGGAGCGAAAAAGGAGGGACTGGAATCAGTGAGGATTTGCCATTGCTGCAATCGACCCTCTGATGTGATGGTGAGCATTTGGGCGATCGCTTCATTGCCGCTTGGGATGAAATGGGTTGATTAGAGCGGACAGGCGCGATCGGTGCGGGTTTAGGATCAGCGTTTTCGTGTTCCCCGGTTTCTGCTTCCACCTGAACAGGGTTGGCTTGAACAAACATCGTCCACTTTACCGGAGCATCTGGGAGTCGAAGAGTTGGCAATTCTCCACTGGGTTCTGCTGCCCAAAGTCGTATTGTTCCGTTTTGGTTCGCTGTAACCACATAAGTGCCATCGGGACTGAATTCCACAGCCTCAACAACGTCACTCCGTTCTGACAAAATGCCAACCTGCTGCCCGGTCTGGGTATCCCACAAGTGGGCGGCATGAGGATGATCAGCGTCTATCTGTTGAGAAGTCGTCACGATCCACCGTCCATTGGGACTGAACTTGACTAGATTGATCCCTGGTGTAATGGATTGAGATGAATCTGGAGCCGCGATCGCTGGCTCACTGACAGTCCATTTTCTATGAAGCTGACCTGAACTCGTATCCCAGAGCCAAATCTGTTGATGGCGATCGAGTACGGCTAGGGTTTGGTCGTTCGGACTGAATTGGAGTTGCGAGATGGGGGGATGGGGGGATGAGGGGATGGGTTGGGGTGCTTGTGCGGTTGGTGAGGGTTGAGAATTGAGAGAAAAGGTTTGCTGGAGTTGCCCTGTGGATGGATTCCAAAGGCGCACGTTGCCATCTGCACAAGCTGTTGCGATCCAGCGCCCCCCAGGACTGAACATTGCCTGGATGAGCGAGGTGGGGTGAGCGAGGGTGGTTAGTTTCTCAACTTTTAAAGGTTGAGTGGAGGGAGTGGGCAGTCGCCAAATATGAGCCGTGTTTTCTGCTCCTGCCACCAGCAAAAGCCGACCATCCGGACTAAATTGAATGGTTTGAATGTGGCTAGATTGAGGGAGTTGAGCGACTAACTGACCCGTATCCGATCGCCAGATCGCCAGGGTGTTGTTAGCATGAGCCGTAACAATCCACGCTCCGGTTGGGCTAAAGCTGACTTGAGTTGTCGCCGCAACTCCTACAAGCTGTCGCACGACTGATCCCGATTCGACTGACCAAAGTTTAACGACGGGGGACTCTTTCGCGATCGCAGCAAGGCGCTGACCATCAGGGCTAAAGGCGATCGCAATGATGTCAGCGTTATCTGCCGCTACCGCGTTCGTCGTTGCACAGGATAATTCTTGGCATGATCCTTCTCCATTGGGACTACCTGATGCTGTAGACCACAACAGAGTCTTGGTAGGTTCCAGGTTGACGTTATAAATCGTCTGCGGATGAATTTCCCAAAGGCGAATCGTGCCATCGGCGCTGGCGGTTGCTAGATAACGGCGATCGGGACTAAACACCAATTGATGCACCGCTTTTGTATGACCTTGCAGTTCTACTTGCAGGCGTAAGTTTTGCAAGGCGGCGCGTAAACTGGATTGTGCTTCATAGGTGGGTGTCCCGTTTTCTGCGGCTAATCGGCTAATCAGCAAAGCAGCCATCGGATCGCTATCTGGATTTTGCAGGATGGATTGAGCGATCGCGGCTCGTTCTCGCGAAATCGCCATCTGAAGTTGCTGATCTTGCTCGGCTTGAGACTGCATCACGCTGTAATATTGACCGACCATAATCATCAATGTGGCGACTAACACCGATGGTACTGCAATCTGCAACTGTCGGGATTCACGTCTGGCTCGACGACATTCTTCATGACTGACGGCAATATAGTGCTGTGCTAACACAGACAATTCCTTAGAATCGCTCTTCAAGAGATCTTCTGCATCCCGGAGGCGCAAGCCATGTAGCAGATACTCTCCGGCTAGAGGGCGACCTGTGCTATCCCACTCTTGAGCCGCTTGCTCGATTCGGCGCGATCGTCGCAGCATTTCCCGATTCTGATGCAGCCACTCTCGTAATAGTGTCCAGTTGCGAATGAGAGCTTCGTGAATCACGTCAATCACTTCCTGAGAATGGGAAGTCGGGAAGGATGAAGGATGAGGGATGAGGGATGAGGGATGAGGGATATTTCTCTGGTCTACTTTGTCTCTTTGTTTTGTTGACTCTTGGCTGGTAACAACTAGCTTTGCGGCTACAAGTTTTTCGAGGACGCGATCGATAAGTTCGATGGAGTAAGCTGGGCTAACTAATTCAGATTTCATGACTCGTCTGCGAGTATCTTCTGTGCCTTCGCCAAGTTGAGTTAAGGTGAGAAAGATGCGTTTGGCGACGATCTGTTCTGACTTGGTCAAGTGATAAAACGCCTCTGTAGCGCGTTTCTCAAGGGTTCCTCGGATTCCACCTAACTCCTGATAAGCTTCTAGGGTCAGTCGGGCAATGTTCCCTTCGGGGCTAACCTGACGATGTTTCCATAATTCCAGCAGCGTATATTGCAGGAGGGGCAGTTCTCCGGGTGCGCCGGTGATATCTAGTAGCATGGTGTAAATCAGATTAGGTTCACATACTAAGCCAACTTTTTGAGCTGGACGAGTGATAGTGGCTTTGATTTGCTCATACTTAAGTGGTTTTACAACCAGTTGGTGTTGTTCTATTTGCCGTGCCAAGCCCTCGTAAAGGGAGCATTTGCTAACAAAATCGTTACGCAGCACAATCACGATATGGAGCGGGGAATCGCTTGTTTTTGTTTGGGTGGCTTGAATGGCTCCTAGCAGACAGTTAAAGAATGTCTGGCGTTCTCGCTCGGCTTGAGAGCCGCGTGATAGGGTGAATACTTCTTCAAATTGGTCAATGACAAGTAGCATCCGAGGGCGCTGTTTGGGCGATCGGCTGGTTGTGCTGGAGTCGATCGGTAGGCTGACTTGAACCAGTTGAGCTAATCCGTTGCCGCCATCTTTGAGAATCACTTCGGCTCGACGCAGTTGCTCTGCTCGTTCCAGATCGCTAGCCTCTGGATCAATGAAGGCAGCCGCTAAACTTTTGAGGGGATGTTCGGTAGGGGTCAGGAATTTGATCCGCCAGCGATCGTGGAGTGTTGTGGAAGAACCGTTCTCATATGAAATTTGCTGTTGGCGTAATTGAGCAAGCAGTCCTGCTCGTACTAGAGAAGATTTACCGATGCCTGATGCACCGACGACCGCAACAAAAGGTTCAGTGTCCACTTTTTTCGTCAGAAGCGTTGTCACGTCTTCTCGTCCGAAAAAGTATTCGGCATGGGCTTCGTCGAAGCATTCTAATCCGCGATAGGGACAGATGTCAGACGATCGGATGACGTTAGCGGTGAAAGAGGATTCTCCAAGGCGACGAGTCAGGATGATTTCGCTGCCAGAGCTTTCAAACAAAGGCTGTTGCGGTTCACCCTTGAGGGCATGATTGACGTGATCGGTGAGGGCATGATGGGTAACAATTCCAGATTCAAGCCGATGCGGATCAAGTCCAGTTAGGAGGGCTTGAGTTAGAACGCTGTAGGGGCTATCTAGAGACTCGAAGGCGGTTTCATATTCTCTGGATGCGGCAATGAAGAGGCGATCGGTGCCCGAACAAGCTCCAGGATCTGCTTCGAGGAAGTTCAACAGTTCACCGCTATGACAACAATCTAAAATAACGATCCGTTGCCGTACTGGGCTTTCCTGGAGTAAGCGACGCAGCCAATACAGGGATAACCCGTAGAACCCTTTGTCAGGCTGAGAGTCGCTGAGGGCAAGATAGCCTTCTCGGATCCCTGCCTCTCGCTGCATTCCATGTCCAGAAAAATAGAATAGTGCTGTCTGGGAAATTGTGTTTCCTTTAGGTTTGAATAGGTTAATCAGAGCGGTTTCTAGCTCTCTTAACGTGACTTTAGTTTTTTGTCCAATGTGTGGCTTATTGGCTTGAATTACTTCTGGCAACCGATGAACCCGAAATTCACCATAAGTTTGAAGCTGTTCAGCGATCGCCTCTGCATCCTTGGCGGGCGCTTTCAAGCTGGGTAAAGCCTGATAGATATTAATTCCAACAACTAAGGCGTCGCGTGACATCAATGCACCCCATGCGTACTCGTATCAATTATTTTTCAAGGTTCTAGACGAGGTCAAATTTCAGGGAACACAAAACAAGTGATTTGAGGAATTTAATTTATGGTTTGTAATTCCCAACTTCTCAAATTTCCTAGACTTGAAATCAGAATTGATAAAGAGATCGAGAGTCGATCGCATTCACGCCTAAAAAACGCTTTCATGATAGTTGATTGAACCTTAAATCTCAAGAAATTTTGCTCTTGGAAAGCTGAAACTACCTGATGATCCAGCACTGTGTCTAAAAAATGACAACTTTCCTTGTTGTGTATTTTTTAAGTTCCTTGAGTGATTTACTGAATATTTCTAAGCCATTTGACTTAATCTAGGCTTAAGAAAATGCAGATTCATGACCCTTTCAAGATGAATTTCTTGAGATCCCCACAACATCCTAGAAATGAAGATATCTAAACTTTTTTTCCATGTAAAAGGGGGTGAGAACCCACACCCACCTATCTTTCCACAAATTCACCCTGATGTTAGAACGCGCTCTTGAATGAAAGTTTACTAACTCCCTCTGGTAAACTACGGAAACTCTGTCAATGGCGGCGGATGATATGCATAATAGTCTCCGGAGAAACTTGCGATCACAAGAGCAGACTCGATGAAGGAATGATTCAGTCACAGTAAGACTACGGTTTCTTAGATTTTTTTGAAGATAATTGTAAATATCTCGTGAATCAGATTACTCTTAAGATTAAGCCGATCGGCAGCTAGGGTTCGGGCAGGCTCATACAACCAGTGGTGTATCGATTTCAGTCGATTGGAATATCGGGGTCTGAGTACTGCAACTTAAATCTAGGCGTTTATGAACAGATTGTTTACAAACTTCAACCAAACGTTGACACCTGGCTCAACTGATAGCGCAGTCTGGTATAACTGTGGCGAAAGTCTGGCGAATCTAGCTCAATATGATGAGGCACTTGCTTGTTTTGAATGGGCTATTTCTCTTCAGCCTGACAATTTTGCGGCTTGGGTCTTTAGAGGGGTAATGCTGATCCAGCTTGAGCAGTTTGATGAGGCGCTGAAAAGCTGCGATCGGGCGATCGAGATCTGCCCAACCCACTCAGAAGCCTGGGTTTTTCGAGGGGTAACGCTTCATCGGATGGGGCGTTATCAAGATGCGTATGTTAGCTATGGTCAAGCCACTGGCGATCGATATCAATCGTTCTGGCTCAGGCTGAATGAGATGGTGAGATGGGCTTGGAATGCGATCCGACAGAAAGGCAGATTTGGGCAGTACCTTACAGCGATTTTCAGATGAGTAAACCACAATTGCGTGTGGATGGGTGGATGGGTGGATGGGTGGATGGGTGGATGCTTATGCAAGGGGAAACGGCTATAATTCTCTCCTATCGAAAACCTGATCTCAAATCCAATTTTTAAGAGATTTACTCTGCCCCAAAGATTAGATCTAATCGCGCTTGAGCCGTTTTCAGCGCCTCTTCTGGGCTACTTTTTTGCAACAGGGTCGTCTCGATCGCCCGTCCCAAGTTTTCAGAAATGCGGTTATAGCCTGGAGCGATTGGGCGCGATCGTCCATATTGGGCTTGCTCTAAAAACACGTTAACCGCAGGCTGTTGAGCTACGAATGCTTGATATTCCTTGCTTTGACGAGATTTTAAATTCACGGGCAGATAGCCTGTCCCGATTGCCCATTCCGTTTGGAACGCTTCACTCAAAACATACTCTGCAAACACAAAGGCAGCTTGTTCTGCTGCGGGCGTAGTTTTAAAGATGAACAAATTCTCACCGCCAATGCTGGTGGCAGGTTTGACTTCAGATGGAATGGGCATGACAGCGAAATCTTTGCCCGTTGCTTGCAGTTGCCCTAGTGTCCACGGTCCGGTTAGCTGCATGGCGACTTTGCCCTCTAGAAATCCGTCAAGCTCATAGCCTCGTTCGGGTTGGGACAGAACGACAGATCCGTCAGTAATGAGATCCTGCCAGAAATGGAGTGCCGCGATCGCGCCCGGATTCATCACATCCGCCTTGTTTGTCTCAGGGATCAGTTCACCGCCACCACTCCACATAAACGGCAACCAGGTGAACACCGTCCATTCGCCTTTCCCCAAGGGCAGCAACATTCCGTGTTGACGAGTGCCATCCTCCGATCGGGTTAATTGTTTGGCAACCTGCCGAAACTCTTGCCAAGTTTGCGGCAGTTTCGCGATGCCAGCCGCCTCAAATAAGCTCGGACGATAAAACACTCCGACATTATTGACATCAAACGGCACTGACCAAGTGCTTCCTTCCCATTCGATCGTCTCAAACAAAGCGGGATCAATTTGATCGCGCACCGGACTCGCTGCTAACCAATTGTCAAGCGATCGGAGTGCATCTAACTCGACCAACTGACCTGTGATCATCGGCGCATACCACAGCATATTGGGTGGTGCATTGCCCACGACAGCGGCTAAAATTTTCGGCATCTGCTGATCGCTTTGCCCCACATACAGAGATTCGACTTGAATAGTCGGATGTGTCTGATTGAATTTATCCACAAGTCGCTGTAGTACATCCCGATTGGGTGGTGGATTAACCCCCTGCCACAGCGTTAGATGAATAATGCTATCAGTCACATCGGCTGGCGGCAAAGCCTGGCATCCCGGCAAGACCCCAAAACCAATGCTAAATAAGGCGATCGCCAGAAGTGAAAGAGCGAGACGCGGCAATGAATGAAACCGTACCTTGTTCACTAAATGACCACCAATCGAATACCAACACAGTTTTCATTGCTTATTGTATTGCAATATTGTATTGCAGTTCGTTATGGAGAATCTGACAATGACACCCGCAGTGATTGAGGCGATCGTGAAGGCATATTATGAGAATTTTCAAGCCATGAATCCGCAAGGCTGGACAGAAACATTTACAGAAGATGCGATCGTTGTTGATCCGGTTGGTACTCCACCCAACAATGCACGTGAAAATGCTCAAAAATTTCTGGGCATCCTGGCAATGATATTTACAAAAATGGAACTGTCTCAGGATCAGGTGTTTATTGCTGGAAATGGAGCCGCTGTGAAGTGGACAATGCGAGTGACTGGCAAAAATGGCAAACAGGGAATCGCCGAAGGAATCAGTGTGTTTGAAGTCCATGAATCTGGAAAAATTCAAAAGGTTTCATCCTATTGGGATGAAGCGGCTCTAAAAGCGCAAATGAAAGACTAATGAAACTCATGAAATTAATAGTCGATCGCCCCTAATGCCCGCAGGGAAAACAATTGCGACTTCAGTCAGCACTCTCACACTCGTG
>JAAUSF010000197.1 GCA_012033255.1 Cyanobacteria bacterium RU_5_0 | reverse complement strand
CCATCTCCCCATTCCCCCATCCCCCCATCCACTCCATTCCCCCATCCCCCATCCACTCCATCACCCAGCGCATCATGACCTACAACCTCAGAGTTGCTGACTTACCTGCAACTGAACGACCGCGTGAGCGATTGATGACTCACGGAGCTAAAAGTCTATCAACCGCAGAACTGATTGCAATTTTGCTAGGAACTGGACAAGGTCCGGGAAAACTATCTGCTGTAGGGTTAGGGCAATATATTCTTCAGAAGTTGGGAGAGAGCCAACGAGACTCTTTAGCCGTGCTGCGGGATGTCAGTGTTCGGGAGTTGATGCAGATTCCGGGGGTGGGGCCGGCGAAGGCGACGACGATCGTGGCAGCGATCGAGCTAGGTAAACGGGTTCTCCATGCACGTCCTCCAGAACGCACGGTAATCGATGATCCGGCAGTGGCAGCCGCTACCCTCAGCAATGACTTGATGTGGCAGGCGCAGGAACGATTTGCGGTGCTATTGTTGGATGTGAAGCATCGGCTATTAGGCACTCAAGTCATCAGCATTGGAACAGCCACCGAAACCCTGGCGCATCCGCGTGATATTTTTCGAGAGGTGATTCGGCATGGCGCAGTTCGAGTGATCGTAGCGCACAATCATCCATCTGGAAATGTAGAACCAAGTCCTGAAGATATTGCTCTCACTCGCCAACTTTTGGTAGGTGCCCAAGTTCTAGGCATTCCTCTACTCGATCATCTGATTTTGGGTGATGGCTCTCACCGCAGCTTGCGCCAAACAACAAGCCTATGGCAGGAAATTCCTCAAAGCGATTGAGCCAAGAAATTTGATTTAAACCAGTTGCGGAGGGAATCGTCCTGGCTTATACTTAAGCCTCGGATTAAAAAATTGCCGCTACGAGACATTTTTGGAGGAGGGTTCTATTCCAGACACACTCACCCTAACCGTTAGTTTAAGAGGCACTCGCGAAGTTAGGGACAACTGCCAACTCTTCCGCCTTGCAGGGCTTCTGGATGCTTTCTCAGAGCCGACATTCCGCAAGGTGATGGATAAATTTGCCGAAGAAAGTCCTAAGAACTTTGTCCTTGACCTTTCCCAAATCGATTTTATTGATAGTTCTGGTTTGGGAGCATTAGTCCAAATTGCCAAGAAAGTACAGAATGGCGGTGGTACGTTACAAATTGTTAGTAATCCTAGAGTGACCCAGACGGTGAAGCTGGTTCGCTTGGAACAATTTTTATCTTTACAGCCTTCTGTTGATGCAGCGATCGCTCGGTTGAAGCAGAGTTAGTTGATCCCTGCCGAGCGTTGCTCAGTTCAGGTGATTAGACTCATGCGATTAGACTTAGACTCATGCGATTAGACACTGTGTAGATTGCCGATTGGGTCAGGGAGGAACTCACTGAGGCGAAACAGATAATGGTGAAGTTATGGTGAAGTTATATAGATGATTTGGGCGATCGCATATTATAGCCATCCAGTTCTAGCCATCTAACTCTTTACTTTGCTATTCGACTCCGAAGATTTGACATTACCCTTTTCTGGCACATCTTCGCAGGTGCAGCGGCTCTCGCCAGCTGCGCTTGCTTATCTTGGAGATGCCGTTTATGAGCTTTATATTCGTGCCCTTTACCTCGTGCCACCTAGACGCCTGCAAGACTATCATGATCAAGTAGTGTCTCAAGTTCGTGCGGAAAGTCAGGCGCGTCATTTGCGATCGCTTCAGCCTCATCTCACAGAAACAGAGTTGAAGATCTTGAAGCGGGGGCGAAATTCGGCATCAAGGAAACCTCGACGAGTCGATCCAGAAATCTATCAACAGGCAACAAGCCTAGAAACCTTGTTGGGCTATTTATACGTCACCGATCCACAACGGCTAATTCAACTTCTAACCCATATCCGATTAAATCTAACTACGGAGGATATCGAACGCGAAGGAGTGACAGGGTAAGCCTGTAAACGGGGTGATAGTGGGGTGACTATTCACTAAATCCTGTTTACGTCAACCTGTAACAGTGTGATGGGAGAGATCTCCTCCCAATATTTCACTGCCTTTTATTTCATATCCTCAGCCTTAGCCTGTGCCTGAACTTTATACGAAAGGATACTCAAATGGCTACCAGACCTCGCAATTCCAATTCTTCAAATCAGTCACAACGACAAGGCGTGGCTAAAAATAATTCAAAACGTTTTAGGAGGGGAACCGTTAAGCTCAAAGGGCAATCGAGTAAGGCTGATTTTCCGGAGCAACCACGGAGACGGTCTAAGCAAACGGACGGAAAAATTCCCAAGGGACGAGGTGGAAAAAATGAGATAGAACCGCCTCGCGTTAATTCTAAAAAGCCCCAGCTTAAGTTGAAGCCACCTTTGTCAACAAAAGCTGACATTTCAAGTCGGCAACCGCATCGCCCTACTCGATCGCTCGATCAATCAGGTCAACTGATCCCACCGCCGATCGGGCATGAAGAGTCTTCTAAAGCCGCAACGTTCGAGCCGATTAACATATCTGTAGCTGAGCAACAAGTTGCTTCGGATACTGAATCTGAAACAGATTTACTTTACGGTCGTCACAGTGTCCTTGCGGCTTTGGAAAGCCAGCGTCGCCTCAACCGCATCTGGGTTACTTCCAGATTGCGTTATGATCCTCGGTTCCACGCTTTGCTAGGTCAGGCAAAGGCAATGGGAGCGGTGATTGATGAGGTTGACCCCCGCAGACTTGATCAGATTACTCAGGGCGCTAACCACCAAGGAATTGCGGCTCAGGTCGCCCCATATGATTACTTGGAGTTAGCTGATTTGATCGATCGAGCTAAGGCTGTCACTGAGCATCCTGTTATTGTTGCCGCAGATGGAATTACTGATCCTCACAACCTAGGTGCGATCATCCGGACGGCGGAAGCTTTAGGTGCCCAAGGGCTTGTGATCCCACAGCGACGGGCAGTGGGGATCACTTCAACAGTTGCGAAAGTGGCTGCTGGAGCTTTAGAAACTCTTCCAGTTGCAAGGGTTGTCAATCTCGGTCGGGCATTGGAAGAATTGAAAGGTGCTGGATTTTGGATTTATGGCACAGCTGCAACAGCTAGCCAATCAGTTGACAGAATAGGGTTTAGCAGTTCTGTAGTTCTGGTCGTTGGATCGGAGGGGGAGGGGTTGAATTTACTGACACAACGCTGCTGCGATGCATTGGTTTCTATTCCTCTTCAAGGCAGCACCCCTAGCTTAAATGCCTCTGTAGCGGCTGGTATGGTGCTATATGAAGTATTTCGCCAACGCCGATCCCAAACACTCCGTCTGGAGACTCTGCCAAAAGATGCTTTGCAAAAGCAAGTGCAACACAGTATAAACAGAATGTGAAAAAGTATATCTTTGAGATGATCCCAGAGGGCTGCTTTGTGCGCTCATAACATCCCAGCGAACTGGTAGGAGCTTATGAAAGAAGTTTGGTTGAGCATTCTTGAATTTCTTGGATTAGCCTGGTGGGTTGAGATTGTGACAGAGGCTCCGAGTTGCATCTACTACTTTGGTCCTTTTGTCAGTGTTGAGGAAGCGAAAGCGGCTCAGGCTGGCTATATTGAGGATCTAGAGCGAGAGGGCGCTAAGGGGATCAAGGTCGCGATCAAACGCTGCAAGCCTAAAAAACTGACCGTTTTTGATGAAGAGGCTGAAGAGAAGCAAGCCCGTCGGGGTGGAATTTCTCCAATTCTTACTGGACAGCTTCAGTGATCATATCTAGCGATCGGGGATCAGGGATTGGCTTAATGGGCGACGGCTCCAGCTACGCCAGGATTGTTCTGAATCCAGCGATCGATATCTGCCATCACTTCAGTCGGGATCTCCCACGGAAATAGATGGGCGGTGTTGTCGTAACAGCGAGATTGGCAGTTTGGCAAGTGCTGAGCCGTCTCCAGACTTGATTGAGCGGTGATGTGGCGATCGTTTGCTCCCGCCAAGACGAGCGTGGGGCACTGAATTTTACTGAGGTCTGGTAAGCGATTGTAGCCGGATCTTAGGGCGCTATTCAGGGCGCGAGTAGCGGGTTGAGACGTTTGGAGATAGGCGGATACGGCATCAGTTGCGATGTATTCGTAAGCTGTTGCTGTGTGTTGTTGGATTAGATAGCGATAGAGCGATCGTTTTCCAAAGGTTTCGATATTCCACTGCCATCCTGGGATCACTTTATTCAAGAGTGAGGCGATCCCGGTGTAGAAATTATCTTCCCAGGTGACAGGCGGATGGCTGCCCCGAGGTCGGGCGGCGGTTGCTATCAGGATCAAGCCACTCACTCGGTCTGGGAGCCGCAGCGCAAGCTCGATCGCCAAAATTCCCCCTAATGACCAACCCAAAACCAGACAGCGGGAACTCTGCAATCGATCCAATAAGGCTTCCAGGTCTGTTAGGTGATCCTGCATCTCGAAGCTCTCCTGAACCCGACTGTTGCCATAGCCTCGCAGGTCAGGGGCGATCGTCTGGAATCGCTGAGACAAGTGATCAGTAAAGACTGACATCGCCTGTCCTGATCCCGGATGCCCATGCAGGCAAAGAATCGGATATCCCTGTCCTTTTGTGTAGACCGCGAGAGGAAAGGGGCGAGAATTTGAATTAAACATTTAAGAGATCAAAGAGATTAATAAGGGTCAGGATGTCGCCATCGCTCCTATGGTAACGGGATACATTTAAACCCTAAGTGGTTTCTCAGGATGAGCGTCGGGGTGTGAAATAGCTCCACTTTCCACAGCAGGAATCCAGGCTCGTATACACTGATAGATTGAACGGCTGACAGGTTGACTATTCTGGAACTCCAGGTTGATTATCTTCTTCAATTTTTCCTGTCAGAAACTCCGAAATTATGTTGTTTTAGAGGTCACTTCATGGCATCCATTCGCGAGTTGCACCACCAACTCACTGCAAAAGAACGTTCTGCGGTCGAAATTGCTCAAGAGGCACTAGAGCGGATTCAGGCACTAGAACCCAAGCTCCATAGCTTTTTGTCTGTCACCGCAGATCAGGCGCTAGAGCAGGCACAACAGGTGGATGCCAAAATTGCGGCTGGAGAAGAGATTGGGTTGCTTGCCGGAATTCCGATCGGCATCAAAGACAATATGTGTACGAAGGGCATTCTGACCACTTGTGCCTCCAAAATTTTGCAGAATTACATTCCGCCTTATGAATCCACCGTGACGGCGAAGCTGGTGATGGCAGGAACGGTCATGGTCGGCAAAACGAACCTGGATGAGTTTGCCATGGGCGGCTCTACAGAAAACTCAGCATTTCAACTGACGGCGAATCCTTGGGATCTAGAACGAGTGCCTGGAGGCTCGTCTGGCGGATCGGCGGCGGCAGTGGCGGCTGGAGAATGTACGATCGCGCTGGGATCAGATACAGGCGGATCGATTCGTCAGCCTGCGGCGTTGTGTGGGGTTGTGGGCATGAAACCAACCTATGGCTTGGTCTCTCGCTATGGGCTGGTGGCATTTGCATCTTCATTGGATCAGATTGGTCCATTGGGTCGATCGGTGGATGATGTGGCGATTTTGCTAAAGACGATCGCTGGACATGATCCCAAAGATGCCACTAGTCTAAAAGTAGATATTCCCGACTATCCTAGTCTCCTCAAGCCTGACCTGAAGCCAAAAGCCAAATCTAAAAAGAAATTTCGGGTTGGCGTCATTAAAGAAACGTTTGGTGAAGGCTTAGATCCACAGGTTGACAAAGCGGTCAGACAAGCCATTGAACAATTCAAAGCGATGGGAGCCGAAATTCAGGAAATTTCCTGTCCTCAGTTTCGATCGGGTGTTGCCGCTTACTACATCATTGCTCCCTCAGAAGCCTCCGCAAACCTGGCACGCTATGACGGCGTGAAATATGGCTTTCGCACGGATGATCCCAATAATTTGCTGTCGATGTATACCAAAACTCGCGCTCAAGGCTTTGGTGCTGAGGTGAAACGGCGGATCATGATTGGCACTTATGCACTCTCTGCCGGATATTACGATGCCTATTACTTGAAAGCGCAGAAAGTGCGTACCCTGATCAAGCAAGATTTTGAAAAGGCATTTGCCAAAGTCGATGTGTTGGTCTGTCCAACTTCACCCACAACCGCATTCAAGACGGGTGAAAAAACGGATGATCCACTGGGTATGTATTTATTAGACCTGATGACGATCCCCGTGAATTTGGCAGGTCTGCCTGGACTGAGCTTACCGTGCGGATGCGACGATAAGGGATTGCCGATCGGCTTACAGATTATTGGTAACGTCTTGCGGGAAGATCTGGTACTGCAAGCCGCCTACGCCTACGAACAATCGACAGAGTGGCATAAACACACACCGTCTCTGGAATGAGGTGAGCTAGAACTGTTGCACTTTTGGTTTAGAGATCCTATGGCATTTTTCCTGAAATTGTCCATAAGCTTGACTAGCTTGCTAGGAATTCTTTATCTTTCTGCCTGCGGGTTTCTCTACTTCCGACAAACGCGCATGCTCTTCCTCCCCTCGACTGAGATTGAAGTCACCCCTACTGACTTTGACTTAGCCTATGAGGAAGTTTGGTTGCCTGTGGCGAAGGGCGAACGGATGCATGGCTGGTGGATTCCGGCAAACGGCAGTGAAACAGGCACTTTGCTTTATCTGCACGGTAACGGCATTAACATTGGAGCCAATGTTGAACATGCCAATCGTTACCATCAACTGGGGTTTTCAGTGCTGCTGATGGACTACCGGGGCTACGGTCGCAGTGAGGGTGAGTTCCCTAATGAGGTGCGAGTGTATCAGGATGCTCGGCGAATGTGGGAGTATTTGACTCAAGAGCGCCAGATTCCAGCCGATCGCATTTTCGTTTATGGACATTCCTTGGGCGGAGCCATTGCCATCGAACTCATGCAAACTTATCCTGATGCCGCAGGGTTGATTGTCGAAAGCTCCTTTACGTCAGTTCGGAATGCGGTCGAGCGCACCACTTCATTCGGCATTTTCCCGATCGATCTGTTGTTGACGCAACGGTTTGAGTCGATCGACAAAGTAGCCTCTCTGCAACTACCCGTTCTATTCATTCATGGCACCTCAGATTCCAGAATTCCATCGGATATGAGTGAATTACTCTACGCTGCCACCCCTGAGCCTAAACAACTTTATCTGGTACCTGGAGCCGACCATAACAACGTCGCCGAGATCGCAGGCTCTGAGTATTTTCGAGTAGTCGGGCAGTTCATTCAACAAGCCACTATTTTGAGCCTGAAGCCTTGAATCCCGTTTTTCAGCCACCAACCTTTGTGGTTCCCTCGATCGCGGCTTCAGCATGATGAACGATCGCCCTCAGCTTGTCTAGCACCTCTGGCTTCACGGTTTGCCACAACCCGCGCTGATGCGCTTCTAGTAGCCGCTCTGCCATATCCCGCAGTGCCCAAGGATTTTTTTGTTGGATGAACGATTGAACGACAGGATCAAACAGATATGCCTGAGAAACCCCTGCGTACATATAATCCTCGACGCATTGAGCAGTCGCATCATAGGCAAACAAATAATCCACGGTTGCCGCTATCTCAAACGCGCCCTTATAGCCATGTCGCATGGCTCCGGCGATCCATTTGGGGTTAATCACACGAGAACGGTAGACACGAGCGATTTCTGCTTGTAAACGCCGAATTTTGGGATGGTCTGGACGAGAATGATCGCCAAAGTAGATTTGGGGATTTTGCCCAGTGAGCGATCGCACGGCAACCGCCAACCCTCCTTGAAATTGATAATAATCATCTGAGTCCAGTAAATCATGCTCTCGATTGTCCTGATTGTGTAGCACAATTTGTAACTGGCGTAACCGATGCTCAAAGGCTTCAGGAGCGGAGCGTCCGTCTCCTTGTCCCGTGTAGGCGTAGCTGCTCCAATTGAGGTAAGCACGAGCCAAATCATGCTCATCTATCCAGTTTTGTGCCTCAATCAAGCCTTGCAACCCGGCTCCGTAGGCTCCTGGTTTGGAGCCGAAAACGCGGTAGCGCGATCGTTGAGTTGCCTGTTCTAAGGGAAGTCCTTCGGTCTGCCACGCTTGAATATCCTGCTGCACCTGAGCCGCTAACGGATTTTGCTCTATGGGTTCATCTAATTCTGCAACGGCTTCAACGGCTTGATGGAATAGATCAATCAAGTTAGGAAAGGCATCGCGGAAGAAACCAGAAATGCGTAAGGTGACATCGACTCGTGGACGACCCAAAACCGACAACGGCAAAATCTCGAAATCAACGACCCGCCGCGATGCCCCATCCCAGATCGGCTGGACACCCAATAGCGCCAATGCTTCCGCCAAATCATCGCCGCCCGTCCGCATTGTGGAAGTGCCCCAGACGGAGAGCGCGATCGTCTTAGGATATTCTCCATGCTCCTGAGTATATTGCTCAATCAAGGTTTCTGCGGCTTTGCGTCCGATATCCCAAGCTGTTTCCGTTGGGATAGCCCGGATATCAACCGAGTAGAAATTGCGTCCCGTTGGCAAAACCTCTGGACGCCCTCGTGTTGGCGCACCCGATGCTCCACTAGGGATATAGCGACTGTCTAACCCGCGTAGGAGATTAGTGATTTCCTGATCGGTTTTGAGGAGGGCGGGGAGGAGGTGATCGTGTATCCAGGTCAGTTCGCGTTGAGTAGCGGGGTGGAGATGAGGGGATGAGGGAGTGGAGGGATGGGATGGGAGGATGAGGGAGGCTGGGATGGGA
>JAAUSF010000045.1 GCA_012033255.1 Cyanobacteria bacterium RU_5_0 | reverse complement strand
TCGCAAAACTTTGTGTTACTCCAAGTCAATAGAAATGCTGAGATACTCCATTCGGTTGCTACTTCACTACCTTAGATTTGGAGATGTGCCCGTTCCTGCCTGATTCATCCCACTATTCAGCAACGCCCAAATTCTTTCCCCGTCGGATGATATTGCCTCCATTCAGATGACATCCTGCACAGTGAACACTAAACACCTGCGCTCCACTTAGCGTATCCGCCGCTAACGCAGATTGGTTCAATCCTAGAAGCAATCCTGCAAGCAAAACGAGGGCGATCGCCAACAACCGTCTCACAATGACTTCTCCCGTAGTAATTTGTCCATGCTCTTGACAACACTATTATCACCACCATGATGCACAGGACATTCACGCTAACCCAATTTTTCAACCAGTGGACGATCGCTATCAGCAGAGCATGACTGATTTGCTCGGCATCCAGGAGCCAAAAATCGCCCGATGACCTTCGAGATCGGGCAAACTTTCAGCACTTACCTAGTAGAGTGTCAACCTTGAGTTGAGGGGTAGATGGGTGGATGAGTGGATGGATGGACAGCCAACACCGCTTGCCTTGACTTCCCCCATCGACCCATCGACCCATCCACTCCCAACCCCTCACTTCAACGTTGACAGACTACTAGTCACCATGATGAGTACAAACTTGCATCCCTCATCTTCCCTAGTACTGTCGCTCTCCCGTGTATCCTACCGAATTCGGCATAATAGCAAAGTCTAATCGAGCATTGCTGAGATTAGTGCCTTGCAAATTAGCACCGGATAGGTTGGCATAGCGCAAATCGGCTCCACTGAGGTCAGCCCCACTCAGATCAGCGCCTTGTAACAGGGTGCCATATAAACTGGCTCCTTTGAGGTTCGCGTTTGTCAGATTGGTATAGGTTAAGTCAGCATCGCGCAGTTCTGCTTTTTCCAGCGTGGCGTCTCGCAAATCTGCTTCGGCAAGACTAGCAAACATGAGATTGGCTTCGCTCAGGTTTGCACTTCGTAAGTCGGCTTTTTTCAAATCTGCACCATACAAGTGAGCTTGGGTCAAATTTGCCTGATGCAAGTGGGCATCTGTGAAAATGGCATTGATTAGTTCGGTGCTGATGAAGTTTGCCTGCATCAAATTCGCTTGAGCCAGGTTCACTCGGCTCAGGTCTTTGTCTGACAAATCGACTCCAGCAAGATTACAACCTTGACATCGGTTTGTTTGGAGAACTTGATCAAGGTCGGTGCCTGCAAAGGGGATCGCTGGGGATTGGGAGGCGCGATCGGGACTAGAAGACTCACTCACAACGGGGTCTTCCTCCGTCGAAGGTAGCTTCGTCGAATTAATCGCAAAATGGATCAGCAGAGGGAGTGCTGCCAATAGAATAGACGCTGTTTGGATAAAGAGTTCGACACGCATCAATCGCATAGTGTCTCCTGGGGGATGAGGAGTTTAGCCGAGTCAAGAATTTCAGTAGATATTAATTAATTTCTTTAATTGCCTGTCAGTGATTGGTGAGGTTCAGTGATGGGAAGGGTCGATCGCGATTGCAGTAGTTGATCAAGATTGAGCAAAAATAAGGGGGCTTCTTTGGGGTTTAGCACGATGAGCGCACTCACACAACGGACTCCACCTTCAGTGAGATAGGTGGGTGGCAGTGGAGCGAATGCCGATCGAGGAACTCGTCGGAGGGATGGGGCAGAATCCAGTGGAATGCCGATCAATTCACCTTGAGGATTCTGGACAATGAGCAAGTAAGAGGGTTCACTCAAAATCTGAGAGAAAGCACTTGCTGAGTTTTGAGGGTTAAGTGTCGAATCTTGAGCCAGATCTTGAGTTGAACCCATTCGTTCAACCCCCGCATCTTCTTCCTGCCCCCTCACTGCGGCTCCTTGCCCCTTCATCTCAAGCGTCCGCCCAAAAATTCGCCTCTCCGCATCAATTACAATAATGTCCTTATCCTGATAACGAGTTAGACTAATTTCACTCTGGCACGAAATTCCGTAAACCTGACCCATCGGAATGACCCGTTGAGCCGCCTGAATCGGTAGTGCAAACCACTCCTGCTGAATCCGAAAGGCAATCATCTTATGGGTGACAACTGCCCGTCGATTAGCCGCACGACGAGAGAGGAAGGAGGACATAGGGCGATCAGGGGGATGGGGGGATGGGGCGATCGGGCGATGGAGGGATGGGGACAAGGGAGACACTTTCATCCCTCATCCTTCATCCTTCATCCTTCAGATTCAAACAGCTGGCGCGAGTTCTACCATTTTTCCAACGTTTGCAAAAGCATCTGTTCGTTGTAAGGTTTGGAGAAGTAGGCGGTTGCGCCAAGGCTTATAGCAAGTTGACGGTGTTTGTCGCCGCTCCGGGAGGTAAGCATCGCAACGGGGATTCGTTCCAGTTCGGGGCTGGATTTGATGCGAGCGAGGAAGCCATAGCCATCCAGACGAGGCATTTCGATGTCGCAGATCACCGCTTGAACGTTTAATCCGGCGGAGAGCTTATCGAGGGCATCTTGACCGTCTTTGGCTTGAGCAACTTGATATCCAGCTTTCTCTAGGGTCAGGGCAAGCAGGCGACGGACGTTGATCGAGTCGTCGATGACTAGAACGGTGGGTTGGCGATCGGGATAAACCGTTGGTGGCGGAGACTTCAGGTTGATCAAGGAAGGTAAGAGTGTCCGACGAGGAGCTTCTTCGGGTTCTTCCTTGACACGTTCACAACTGGCGATCCAGCGCAGCAACTCAGGGACATTCACCATTGGCACCACTCGACCATCCCCCAGAATGGTGCAGTTGGTGAAGCCGGGAGGCATGGGTAGTCCCCCTTCCACTTTGCGAATGGTGACTTCTTGCTCACCCCAAGAGCGATCGATCTGCAACCCGATTACATCACTGCTTTGACTAAATAACAGCACGGTCGGAACGCCGATCGAGGCTTGCGTCTCCAGTCCTTCTAGCTGACGGGGACAATAGAACTTCAGCCATTTCGACAGCCGAATAAATTGCACCATTGATCCTTGCCAGTTGAAGGCTTCAGTCCCCGCCGTCGGAACGATTTCTTCTGACGGAACGACAATCATTTCTTCGATCGCATCGATCGGGAACGCCAGCAGCATTCCGTTACTTTCAGCAATCAAAGCGCGTGTCACCGACAGGGTGAATGGAACAGAAAGGGTGAACGTTGTCCCGACGCCAGCTTCAGTGTCTACCTTGATTTCACCCTGAATTTGTTTAAGCCGATCGCGCACGACATCCATCCCGACACCACGACCCGAAAGGGCGGTCACTTTTTCGCTGGTGCTAAAGCCAGGTTCAAAGATGAGCGATAGGATTTCTTCATCGCTCGCTGCCGCCAACAGCATTTCATCGAGTCCCATTTGACGAGCTTTCGCTCGAATCTTGTCTAGCGGAATGCCGCCACCATCATCGCGCACAGTGATAATGGTACGGTTGTTGCGGTGAATCGCTCGAATTTCAATCAAGCCTTGCTCTGATTTTTCGCGCATCCGGCGAGTTTCGATGTCTTCAACCCCATGATCGAAAGCATTCCGGATCAGGTGCATTAAAGGATCGCTAAGAGCTTCCAGGATATTGCGATCGACTAGCGTATTGCCCCCATGAAGTTTCAATTCTACAGGTTTGTCATACTGCAATGACATCTCGCGAATGGCACGAGGAAAGCGATCGAGAATATCAGACAACGGACGCATCCGAACTTGAGTCAGTTTGGTGCGAAGTTGTCGAGATGTTTTGTAAAGTTCACGAGCAGTTTGTTCAGTATCGTCTAATCCCAGTTCAATGTCGCTAGAAACTTCTTGGATTTGAACGATCGTTTCCATTACCTCTTGTGAAAGTAAGTGGAGATCGTTGTATTGATCCATCTCTAGAACATCAAATTTGTTATTAAGTCCTACAAAACCATTGGTGTGTTCAGTGTTATCTGGAATCTCAGGCGATGTTGCAGCCGGTAATAAAAGTTGAGATAACGGATGGATCGGCGCATGAGTCGCAACTTTATCATAAGAATCTCGTAACTGCACATTAGAGTGTTCTAATGTTTGTACTCGCTCATTTAAGAGTTGAACTAAATTCCGGAGACGTTTGAGATGTAAATCTAATCCATTTCGTTCGATCGTCAGTTCACCAAACAAGTCATTAAGTTGATCTAAATGCTTGATCGGAACTCGAACTGTATTCTCCTGAGAATCTTTAGTTGTAGAACTCGGCTCTGGCTTAATCTCGGTAACTCGCAATTCAGTGGGTTGAACCCCTCTGACAGATTGCTCCGATTGAATCGAGGGTTGAATGGCTTTCACTACCGACATTTCCGACGATATTTCAGCCGTAGAACTTGCAGAAGTCAGGAGTTCATCCGTAGCCTGATCCGGCGCGATCAACGAGTTCACTGACTCTACTTCCACTGAATGAGCCGTAAGCGTATCAGGTTCAATAAGAGTTGCACTGTCAGTCGCCGGATCAGATGCCAGAACATTCGCAAGAATATCTTGATCTGTCCAAGCGACTTCAGTGTTCGTATCGAAGTTCGTATCGAAGAAGGGTTCAGTAACGTTTTGATCAACCCAAATGGGTTCAACAAATTGCTCAGATGGATCAGATGAGACTGCCTGATGGTTGGGAGATGCTAAACTGACTCCTTCGATCGCATTGGGTAGAGCATCCAGATTACCTGTAAGGACAAGAGCTTGTGATCGACGCCATGCCTGTAACGCCAATTGCGCGACATCAGGAACGCGATCGGTCGCTGTAATGTGCTGCAAAATTGACTCACAAAGCTGCGTAAACGATGGAAGTTGGAGCATTTCGCCCAATCCACCTAACTCCTGCGCCAAAATTTCCACTTCTTCCCGCAGACAAGGAGCATTCGAGGTAATAACCGACTCCAAGCGTTCCAGACAACCTTCTACTTCTGTTTGGAACAAGAGTGGAATGATGTCCTGCCCGTCTTCAGGCGACAAAATCGAATTAGCATCCTCTGCTTGAGGTTCGCCCAACCGCTCGTAGAGGTTGTCAAAAATCGGCTCAGCTTGTGCGGCAATCCACTGCTGCGCTTCTGGAGAATTGGGGTCTTGTCCCTCTAGGCTAGTGTGACGAACACTCTCAACCACCTGTCGCAAACAATCCACACCAGCCAGCAACAGTCCTTCTAACTCCGCATCTACTGCAACGGAATGTTTCTGAACCTTCAAAACCTTCAGCGAATCTTCGAGTCGATGGGCATAGTGACTGAGGACTTGATAGCCCATCATCCCTGCTCCACCTTTAATTGAGTGCGCCGCCCGCAGTGCCCCATTGATGGCTTGAATATCTATGCCGTTACTGGAAATCCCCAGTAACGCTTCCTCCAATGGACTCAGATACTCTTGCGCCTCATCGAGAAACTGAAGTCTAATTTCAAGTTCCTTGTCCTGTGACATAGATGTAGCCGATAGAGGTGAGTAAATGTGTGTTGAAGCTTGGAGGGAGAAGGGAAGAGCAAACAGGGAATCGGAAACAGGGAATCGGGAATAGGCTTATTTTTTACCTTTATCCTTTACCCTTCATCCTTTATCCTTCACTCCTCCTCCTCCCTAATCTCTGTTCCCTATTCCCTACTCCCTGATTCCCTGTCCCTTCACCGCTCAAACCCGCATCTCAGTGCCGACCTCAAACTGACCTACTGTTGCTTGGAGTTCTTTGGCAACTTCGACCGTTTGTTGTAGTGCATGAGAGACTTGGCGGGAGGAGTCAGAGGTCCGTTCTGAAACCTCAGCAATTCGCTTCATCAACTCGGAGACTGCACCGGAGGTTTCCACTTGAGAGACTGTTGCTGTTGAAATCGCTTGCACCAACTCATCGATTTGGCGGGAAACATCCAGGATTTGATTGAGGCTCTGTTTCGCTTCTTCCACTCGGTGGGTTCCTTCGACTACCTGCGCGGTACTCTGTTCCATTGCCTCAACCACCTGACTTGTTTCTCGCTGAATATTCTCAACAATCTTTTCAATTTCTTGAGTGGCAGCCGCAGAACGGGCAGCCAGTTCACCGACTTCCTCCGCAACGACTGCAAACCCTTGACCTTCTTCTCCGGCACGGGCAGCTTCAATTCCAGCGTTAATGGCAAGGAGGTTGGTTTGCATCGCAATCTGGTTAATCAGCGAGACCACTCTGGAAATTTGCTGCGAGGATTCGCCTAACCGCTTCACTTTTTTGGCGGTTTCTCCGACTGTTTCCCGTAGACTGAGGATGTTTTGCACGGTCAAATCCATTGCTGAGCCGCCTGCTTCTGCTGTTTTGGAGGCAGTCCGTGCGACATTAGCTGCCTGGCTGGCGCTCTCAGCAACCATCTGGATCGATCGCGTCATCTGTTGCATTGAGTCGAGGGTGCAGGTGATTTGCTCGGCTTGTTGGAGGGCTTCTTCTGCCAAGCGTTGGATCGCTTCTTCGTTCTCACCGAGCGAGGCGTTCACCTGTTTGGCCGAAAACTTCACCTTCATCACAATTTGCCGCAAGCTTTCGACGATCGAGTTAAAGAAGTCTGCGACCGTACCAATTTCACCGGCTGTCACATCGGCACGAACTGTCAAATCTCCGCGAGCCGCCCCTTCCACTTCACTGAGCAAACTAACTAACTGCAACTGGAGGGCTTCCTTCTGTTGACGCTGTTCTTCTGAGAGGGCTTCTGCTTCTTGTCGTGCCTTTTCTTTCTGGGCAAACAGAGCCGCTTGTTCCAGGGCATAACTAATTTGAATCGCGACTTGTTGACAGAAGTTTATATCATGTTCTTGCCAAGTGCGCGGACCCGAACACTGATGCACAATCAGCAGTCCCATTAGTTTTTCATCAACGATGATGGGGGTCACTAAGTTAGCTTTGACTTGCAACGGTTCAATCAGGGTGATATAACACTCGCTTAAGCCTGCTTCATAGATGTTCTCTATCGCTTGAGTGCGTCCCTGACGATATTGCTCGACATATCGATCGGCAAAGCAGGGGTCATGAATTTTCGAGCCGAGGGCAGGCGTCCAACCGGGTTCAACTGATTCAGCGACAATGGTTCCCTCCCACTGGTCGTCAAATATGAAGATAACCGTGCGATCGGTGGCTAAAATGTCGCGAACCTCCCTCACGACCACTCGGAAAATCTGATCGCGATCGAACAATTGTCGCATCCGGTTGGTCAGATCAGCGAGTTGGCGTGCCCGTTCCGTAACAACTTGCTGACGACGGTATTGCTCTTGCAGCGTTTCTTCTGAGATGGCAATGCTTTCTGCCAAATCATTGAAGGCGTATGCGAGTTGTCCAACTTCATCCTTAGAGAAGACCTCAGCCCGAACTTGACGATCGCCTTCTGCAAACCGCTGCGCTGCTGTCTGGAGGCGTTTGAGCGGGTTAGCGATCGTGCGTCCTAAGATAGAAGCGAGGATTGCATTCGCCAGCAACACAATCGCGGCAATGATTAACTGGAACAGCAGACTATCACGAATCAGTTGATTCAGAGCCGCTTCCGAGATGCCGCGCACCAGAATCCCGACGGGTTCATTGTTGAAGTTCAAGATGGCTTGAGCCGCCATTGTGTAGGTCTGGTCGCCAATCTGAATTCGCTCTGTGACGGGCGTTCCTTTCGCATCAGCCGCCATTTTCAGGAGACTGGAATCAGGGAGTGGAACATTCACCTCTGCCTGTTCCAGGTCAGATTCTTGCCCTAAGTCTAAGCCCGTTGACAACGTGAATTTGCCATCTGGCTGGTGCATATAGATGGCACTATATCCGTTGTCGAATACTTCCAGCGTTTCTTGGACGATCGGCAACTTTCCGTTGACAATTTCGCCTGAAACCAAGACCCCAATCACTGTATTGCTGCCTGGCTCGCGGACTGGAGTGACCGTGTAGCGAATGAGGGCATCCTGATTGGCAAATCCTTCAGGCAACGGAGATCCCTCTTTTTGTAATTCGCTCCAACTGACGATCGCACTGGTTTCAACTTGACGCGGGTTGGCGAGTACCGTTCCGACTAAGCCGCCCGGATCAAACTTCTCTCCGGTACGATCAGTATTGGCGCTAACAACGATGCGGGTATCCGTACCCACAAGCGTCGCATATTCAATTTGCTGAGCTTTTATATCTCCCGCCAAAATCCCTTTCACTTGCGCTCGTAGCTCTGGTGAAAGTGGGCGACCTTCTGAATATGCTCTTACGGCTTCTACGATCGTCGGGTTCTCTGCCTGTCCTTGGAAGAGAATTCCTACTTGATCCAGCTTTATGTTGTATTCAATTTCAGTAACGGCAACCTCAGACTTCGCTTGGTTAAGCAACTGGCTCCGTCCACTAGCGATAATTAGCAGCGACCCCACTCCAACCAGTCCCACTACTGCAATCACCTCCGAGGAAATCAATCCTAAGAGTTGCTTACTCCGAACGGGCATATCAAAGAACCGCTTGAAGCGGGAGGATTGTGACAAAGGAGTTTGATACATCACGCCTCGATACTGCATTCTGGGCAGAGACGCTTTACCCTGATTAGCAGGGAACACATTAGATTGAAGGATGGGATCTTGAGTATCAGAATTGGACAGCGATGGTTTGATGTCTTCTGGGGGAACTCGCCCATTGCTGCTGGTTGGAGCTTTACGGGGTTGAATGGTCATGGTACCTCGCAGCGCAAGTAGTGGACAACGGTTTAGGGGATTGTGAATTGGGAATTGAGGACGTTAAATACTGCGTAAAATTGGTGACTGGACGATCGCCTCTGCATCCAGCACCAATAAAATTTCTTGGAGTTGTTCGTGTTGTTGAAGGATACATCCCCTTAAATAGGGCACGAGGGCGGTTGTCACTTGTCTCAGTGGAGACTGAACCGCATCTGGATGAAACCATGCGATTCCTTTGACTTGCTGGATAGCCAAGCCCAACGGGACAGAACCAACTTGCATCAAAATTAAGGTGTACTGCTGCACATTGGCATCTAATGCGGCGATTCCCAACATTTGAGCCAAATCCACAACCCAAAAGACGCGGCTGCGTCGGTTTGTCAATCCCAGCATTGGGGATGGCATATTGGGCATGGGCGTGAGGCGGCGAGTCGGTAGGATAATGGCTTCCTGGACATACCGCATTGAGAAAACAGCAGGGGTTTTAGGGGCAAGCTGAAATTTAAGGTAGGCGTCTCCGGCGTTTTTTTGAGGTCGATTCGCTGGAAGGGCAAGAGCCGATGAGTTCATAAATTAGCCTGTGGAATTAGCCTGTGGAATTAACCTGTGACAGACTTGACAGCCCGCACGAGTTGTTCACGGGTAAACGGTTTAGTGATGTAGGCGTCTGCCCCCTGTTTCATCCCCCAAAGCCGATCGATTTCTTGATCTTTGGAGCTACAAATCACAACTGGAACTTTCTCCGTTGCCGGATTTCGTTTTAAGTTTCGACAGAGTTCAAACCCGCTCATTCCTGGCATCACCACATCCGTTACGATCGCATCGGGCTTTTGCTCAACGGCTTTTGTCAATGCATCTCTAGCACTGGCAGCCCGAATCACGTTGTAGCCACTTTCTCGCAAATAGTGGGTCATTAATTCCATTTCAGAAGGGGTGTCTTCTACAACTAAAATCGTGCCCAACAATGTCCTAACCATCCTCGGTTCCCTTGGCAAATCAATAAATTTTTCAATGATGAATTCCTTGATCCGGACGCTTCCAGCGATTCAGATTCAGAGCGGGTATTATCCACAATTTTGGGTTGGTCTGCGATTCTTGATGGCTCAATCGATATTTTGGTGGGCAGTGCCCACTACTGTTTGACTAATAACTAAAACTGATAATTGCTCTTTACATCAAGTGCTTGAAGACCATCTTGATCAAATCGGATTGGGTGAATGGTTTAGTAAGATAGCCCGATGCACCAACTAATTTGGCTTTAGCGCGATCGATAAACCCCGTATTTCCTGTCACCATGACGATCGGCGTTTGCTTAAAATGAGGATGTTTCCGCAATAGAGAACATAATTCGTAACCGTCCAAGTTGGGCATAGTCACATCAAGCAGAATCAAATCTGGCTTATTGCGGATGACCTGCATTAACGCTTTGACCGGATCGCTAATCATAATCACGGAGAAACTGCGATCGTCTAAAAAAGAATTGATGGCTTGTAAAACAGTAGGGCTGTCGTCAATGCAGGCGATCGTATACGTCGATTTATTTTGAGACTTCATAGATGGATTCGACTTCGCATTAGGAAGATTCGTCGCCAAATTAGAATTGATCGACGTACCCAACTTCCGATTCAAATCCATTGGAGAATAAGGATTACTCTGATTCAGAGACTCACGCTCTGAAGCTGCCGTCGCAGGCTGCCCAGACGATTGCCGACGCCGCATTTGCGTTTGGCAATATTCCACCAACGGACGTAGATCAAGCTGGCAAAACTTGGGCAATTCATCAAACGGACTCTTTTCAATGATTTCATACGTCCCAGTTTGCACAGATAGAAATGATTCAATGACATCTTTAGCCAGGTCTTCAATCAAGGCTACCGCCTGATCTACTGAAATATGCTGTTGTTCGACTAACCAGCAAATTGCTCGGTAGTCATCCACCTGAACAACTTGATTGTCTTCCATCTCAAACAGCAATCGCACCTGTACACGAATGCCACTCACTAAGTTAGGTACTTGACTGCTAAGGCGACGCAGATGATGGTCGAGCCGCCCAAACGGATCAATCGAATTTGAGGCATAGACGAGCTTTCCTTGATCTAGATAGATCGACCAAGCCGCAGTTCCACTGGATACCTGTAAACAACCGCTTGTCTGACGACTCGCGAATTGTGCCAGCAGACTCAGTGGGTGCAATCGTTGGGATGGCTTGTAGGCGCCCATGCTGATGGTATTCATTTGGTACTCCAGATCAGTTCAAGGAAAGTATCGATAAGGATTTAGCCTCATTCCAAAAGTCAGCCTTAGAGAAACCAACCCTAAGTTAGGCTGATTTTGAGCAACACATTGCATAGTCTTAACTTGGCGTATACCGTTTCAGTCCCCGATTCAATGAGCATCACCACGTCGCAGAAGTGATAGACCCTAGACTGAAATCTTGGGTGTGAATGCTCAGATTGATAGATGGTAGAATTCCCCGCACACTTAAAACTTATACGCAGTTTAATACCGTTGTCCGTGCAAATCGGTTTTAAACCTAATTGAGTGCTGTCAGTGATGCTCACTCAGCCAAATAATAGAACTCGTCGTGAATGACAATAGGTAGGTTCTCGTGGGTGGAATGAGTTGAGAGGGGTTGAGGCAGATGATTACCCTTAATATCTCTGAATGGAAATTCAATCGTCTCACACATCAACATCAAGAATGACACCACACTTTCGGAGGAACAGGATTTAAGGTTAGAGGCTGCCGATCGAATTTCAGGTAGTTTGTACAGTCTCCGTGTTACTAACTAAGAGTATCAGCTTTCATTATCGAAGATGTTGAGTCTCCATAAAGATCCACGAATCAAATATGAAGATGGGGTGATTATCATGGCAGTGTTAATCGATCGTTGAGGGATGCAGGGATACGGGCAGGCGATCGATATCGGCAAGAGAAGGCTTTCCGCCTTTTCACCCTGTAAGCCGATCTTAATTCAATTAATTAAGAATCATCCTAACCACTACACTCAGGGATAGTACTGGTTTACTATATTTACGATCGTCAAGGTGAAGCTGCTATGAATTTAATTGTACGCCGCCTCTCCGTCCCTGAATTGACTCAACAAATTTTAGAGATGGGGAAAACAGGGGTATATCGGGAGTCAGTCTTTGAGGCATTGCAACCTCTGGCAACCAAAAAACAGATTCGTGAAGCCATTGCCCATGCCAAACAATTTGGCTTACAGTCTGTCGCCAGTCTGCGTGATGCCGAACTTGGAACCTACTATCAGGTTGATTTGGTTAAGCTCCAGGCTCGACAGCACCTCATTCATGCCGTTGATCTGAATGAAAAGATTGGCTCCTCTCCTGCCGCTCACACCCCTCCAACAGTGCAATGGATGCTGACGATCGCCCGTAGTCTGGCTGTTATATTAACGATAATGGGTGCAACTTGTTGGCTGACAGGACAGGGGCAACTCAGCCTCGGTCTATTTAGCAGTGGGGTCAGCGTGGCGATCGTTTGGGTATTGCAGCGCACGATCGTCAATTTTGGTGGTTTTGGCGATCGTTCTGGCTAAAAAATCTGTCTATAGGAGAGTAGCACTCAACTTTAGCTCTACCCTAGGTTAAATAAAGCTTCAATTTTGAAGTGATACCTGGTTGTCATTTATGCTACACCCTACTCGCCCTCGCTTTTTGCCCTACGGAGTAGCTGTTTTTGCTGTTCTGTTAGCACTCGTGCTAATGCAAGGGCTGAATCCTTGGTTTGACATGGCACGGAATCCCTTCCTGCTATTTTTTGGTGCAATCATGATCAGTGCATGGTATGGAGGGCTAAATCCAGGGTTATTAGCTACCTTGCTGTCAATGGCTCTAAGCAGTTTCTTCTTCATTGAACCCATTCATGGATTCTCGTTTGATGCATCAGATGTGTTACGGACAGGACTATTTGGCTTGCAGGGAGTGTTGGTTAGCTTTCTGTGTGAGTCGATGCGATCGGCGAAGCAACGGGCTGAGGTGAATTTGCGAAAGCTGCGGGTGAGTGAGGAGCGATTTCGGTTGGCGTTGAGCAGTTCTGATATCAGCGTCTTTCAACAGGATCAGGCGCTGCGATATCAATGGATTCACAATCCTCAAGGGTTGGGGTTGACGGCAGAGGTGATCAATCATGCAGATGCCGAGTTGTTTGCGCCTTCCGATCGCGATCGATTGACAGCGATTAAAGCGAGCGTGTTGGAAAACGGTGTTGCGGTTCGGGATGAAATTCGCCTCACTCTGAATGGAGAAACCCACTACTACGATTTAATTATCGAACCGCTCCAGTTTGGCAGATCTTCCCAGGGGATTACGGGAGCCGCGATCAATATCACCGATCGCAAACAAGCCGAGGAAGCATTACGATATCTCGTCGAAACGAGTCGGGTGCTTTCTAGCTCTCTCGATTGCGCTTTGACCTTAGAACAAGTCGCCCAGATGTCCGTTCCCTATCTAGCAGATTGGTGTTCTATAGAGATCCTGGATGAAGGCGGATCGCTGTATCGAATGCCGATCGCCTATACTGATCCTGACAAAGCAGAATGGGCACAGAAATTGCAAACTGCTTCCTCCACTTTCAACGGAACCGATCTAATTAGCAACATCCTCCGCAGCGGTGAGCCAGAATTGTTCTCCGAAATCACCGACTCAATGCTAGTAGACGCTTTTCAGGACGAAGAACAATTGCAAACAGTACGGGCACTGGGCATGAAGTCGGCAATGATTGTACCGCTTGTGGTGCGTCAACGGATCTTAGGGGTAATCGCGTTTGTGATGGCAGAATCCGATCGTCGTTACACCCCAGCCGATTTGCAATTAGCCCTCGATCTGGCGCATCGAGCCGCCCTCGCGATCGATAATTCTCGCCTTTACCAAAAAATGCAGCAGATGGTGCAACAGCAAGCCGAATCCCTGTCTCTGCTCGATGCCCTGCTAGCAGCTGCCCCGATCGCCGTTTGTTTTCTCGATCGAGAGCTTCGTTATGTCCGGATTAATCAGGTTTTGGCAGATATTCATGGGGTGACGATCGAAGACCACTTAGGACAGCGATTTCGAGATATTTTGCCTACGATGGCAGAGCAGTTCGAGCCACAATTGCAACATGTTCTAGACACGGGCGAACCGATGCTCAATGTTGAAATTAGTGGCGACACGCAAGGAGAGTCCAAGCAATATGGTTATTGGTTAGGAAACTATTATCCCGTTCGCAGTGCTGCCGATGATATCGTCGGACTCGGTATAATTTTGGTAGACATTACAGCGACCAAACACGCGAAAGAGGCATTGCAAGAAAGTGAAGAACGATTCCGAGCGATGTTTAACCAGGCGGCTGTCGGCATTGCTCAAGTGGGGTTAGATGGGCATTTTATAGAGATCAATCCAGCCTTGTGTGATATTACCGGATATCGTGATGACGAGTTGAGCCAGATGACGTTTCAGCAAATTACTCATCCAGATGATTTAGAGATGGATTGGCAGTTTGCACGACGAGTATTAGCCAAAGAGATTTCAGGCTACTCTCTGGAGAAACGCTACATTCGCAAAGACGGCTCGATCACCTGGGTGAATTTGACTTCTTCTGCCGTTTGGGATGCTGCCGGACAACCGAAATACGCCGTTGGGATCATCGAAGATATTAGCGATCGCAAACGCGCCGAAGCTGCTCAACGTTTTCTTTTGGAAATCAGCACCCTCCTTGCCTCTTCACTGGACTACGAAGCTACGCTGGCTGGAGTTGCCCATCTCGCAGTGCCGATTTTGGGAGACTGGTGCATTGTTGACATTGTGCAGGATGGCTGGACACTACAGCAAATTGCGATCGCCTGCACTCGCCCAGAACTTCAGCAGAATATCAGCGATATGCGACACCGCTATGCACCAAAATCCGGAAAACCTCATCCGATCATTGACAAACTCCGACAAGGACACTCGGTTTTCTATCCTCAATTTGACGATTCAATCTTGCCCAACATGGCACAAGACGAAGAGCATTTGCAACTGTTGCAACGCTTGAAACCTCGATCGTTGATGGTGATTCCGCTCGTCTGTCGTGGACAAGTGTTTGGCTCTTTCTCCTTTGCAGTATTCGACTCAAATCGCTTCTATGATCATGCTGATTTAGCATTAGCCGAAGATGTGGCTCGTCGGGCTGCTGTGGCGATCGATAACGCTCGTCTTTATCAAGAAGCACAGCGAGTTAATCGCATCAAAGATGAATTTTTAGCCGTTCTGTCACATGAATTAAGAACACCGCTCAATCCAATTTTAGGATGGGCACGACTATTGCAAACACGCAAATATGATGAAACCACGACTCAACGCGCACTCGAAATTATTGAACGGAATGCTAGGCTGCAAGCGCAATTGATTGAAGATTTATTGGATGTTTCACGAATTTTGCGCGGCAAGCTAAGTTTGAACATTGTCCAGGTTGATTTAGCGAATACGATCGAATCTGCATTAGAAACAGTGCGATTGTCCGCAGAAGCAAAGTCGATCGACTTAGAATTTACCATCCTAAGCCCTGAATGGGAGAACACAACTGAGAATAATATCACCTCTAAAGAAGACAACTCAGAACTCAAAATTCAAAACTCAAAATTTTTAGTTTCAGGAGATGCTGGACGACTGCAACAGGTGATGTGGAACTTACTCTCGAATGCCGTCAAGTTCACTCCCAATGGAGGAAGAGTTGAAGTTAGTTTGTCATGGGGTATTCATCCTGTGTCATTCGCCAAGGACAACCAACAAAGGACAGAAGACAAGTATGCTCAGATCACTGTTCGCGATACTGGTAAAGGCATCAATCCCGACTTCTTGCCCTTTGTGTTTGATTATTTCCGACAAGCTGATGGAACGACAACGCGCAAGTTTGGCGGATTAGGATTGGGATTGGCGATCGTCCGTCATCTCGTCGAATTACACGGTGGCATCGTTCAGGCAGAGAGTTCCGGAGAAAATCAAGGAGCGACGTTCATTGTGCAATTGCCGCTTGTGAGGGATCAAAATGGACGGATAAAGGATGAAAGAGGCGATCGATCGCTGTCTGCGGATCTTCAGCAGTTGAAAGGAATTCATGTTTTGGTTGTGGATGATGATGCAGATATGCGTGATTTGCTCTCATTTGTGCTGCAAGAACATGATGCAGAAATCACGGTCGTCGCTTCAGCAATCGAAGCCTTGCAAATATTATTTCGTGCTAAACCTGATATTCTCCTATGCGACATTGGAATGCCAGACATGGATGGCTATATGCTGATGCGCCAAGTGAGAGCCATGCCACCTGAACGAGGCGGAAACATCCTAGCGATCGCCCTCACCGCCTATGCGGCCGAATATGATCAGCGCCAAGCCCTCGCCGCCGGATTTCAACTGCATTTAGCAAAGCCAATTGCACCCGATCGATTAGTGAAGGCGATTGGAGAGCTAATGAAGCAGGAGAATGCTTTGAAACCTTGAATTAGAAACAATTCCGAATTACCCTGGAATGAGGATGAATCTCAGTAAGGAACACAGTTTTATTGTCATCAGCGTTATTGATAACGGATGGCGATAAGATGTGATTTCACTGCGTCGTAAAAAAGGTTTAGAGTGAGGACAATTTTGACCGTGTTAAACTTGCATTTAGTTAAGGCATCTAAGGCTCAAAATCTTTAGATGAATGCGATTAACGATTCACTTGTGGTCTTCCATTGAAATCAACATACCATTCGTACACTCAAGTGTTAGATTCCAGGTCATCCTCGTACCCTCGCACCCTCATCATGGCTTTCCTGCCACAAGTTTTTGCCATTGGGCTGCTAGGATACCTCTCTTTCACTGGGGAACATCAAACAACGACTGTTGCAGTTTGCTCTATAGCGTCGGGTTTGGCGATCGCCCTCAGTTTCTTCATCACTCGACACGTTATCCAATCTACCCTTCAAAAGCATCGTCAGTGCATTCAAACGCTAAAACGAGAAATTGATGAACGTCGGCAAATAGAGGCTGCACTCAACAAAAGCCAAGCCAGTTTAGCCGCTATCCAACGGGTTGCCTATGTTGGGAGTTGGGAATTTAATATCAATACTCAAATTGGTGTCTGGTCAGAAGGACTGTTTCGGATTTACGGTCTTGACCCCAATCAACCCAAGCTCACCTATGCTGAGTTACTAGAGCAGGTCATTCATCCTGACGATCGGGCTGTTTTACAGCAGCGAATTGAGCAGTCAATTGCAGACCATGCCCCCTTTGAAGTCGATCTGCGAATTTTTCATCCAGATGGCACTCTTCGATTCGTTGAATCAAGAGGTGAACCTATTTTTGATCACCAGGGACGCTTACTCCAACTGATTGGTACCGTATTAGATATCACTGAACATAAGCAAGCAGAAGCCGTTCTGCGTGAAAAAGAACAATTCTTACGCAGTATCTATGAGGGTGTCGAAGAATCGATTTTTGTTGTAGATGTCTTGGAAGATGGAAAATTTCGCTATGTTGGGCTGAATCCTACTCACGAACGTTTGACCGGGATTGCGTCGTCTGAATTATGTGGGAAAACCCCTGAACAAGTGCTTCCTCCAGAGGCAGCCACGGTGGTGTTACAGCATTATCGAGATTGCGTTGCAGCAGGTGAAAGCATCACCTATGAGGAGTGTTTACTGTTCCAGGGACAGGAAACCTGTTGGATTACAAACCTGACTCCACTACACAATGAACAATCGCGTATCTATCGCATCATTGGAACTAGCATTAATATCACCGAGCGCGATCGAACTGAACAAGAACTGCGACTACGAGAAGCTCAGTTGCGCTCCCTCTACGAGATGGTTGTTACACAAGAGTTGACCTTTGAGCAACGAGTCCAGCGATTCCTGGAGCTAGGTTGTCGGTGTTTTGATTTAGACATAGGTATCTTCTCCCAAATTGAGGAAGACTGTTACGAGCTAATGGCTGTGCATGGTCAAGAAAATTTGCAGCCGGGTGATGTCTTCGACCTGAGCCAGACTTACTGTGCCGTTACGATCAATTCCGCAGAACCGATCGGCTTTGAGGTTGCCAGAGAATCTGAGTGGATGGCACATCCCTGCTACCAAGCCTTTCGATTGGAAGCTTATTTGGGGATGCGGGTGGTTGTGAACGGTCAACCCTATGGCACCCTTAATTTCTCTAGTTTAGCTCCACGTCCACGCCAGTTTACTACTGCCGATCGCGAACTCATTCAGCTAATGGCTCAGTGGATTGGCAATGCACTGGAACATCAGCGGGCAGAAGCGGCTCTACACCAATCAGAAAAGCGTTACCGTGCCATTGTTGAGGATCAAACAGAATTCATTTGTCGCTTTCTGCCCGACAGTACAATTTTGTTTGTCAATGAAGCCTTTTGTCGTTTCTTTGGAAAATCGAAAGAAAATCTAATTGGCAGTAGCTACGAACCTATCCTGTTTGAGGACGATCGCGAAAAAGTTGCTCAGCTTGTCAAATCTATGAGTCTGGATAATCCGGTCGTCAGGGTTGAAAACCGAGTTGTGATCAATGGAGAGATCCTTTGGACACAATGGATTAGCCGCATGATTTTTGATGAGCAGGATCGCTTTATTGAATATCAGGCAGTTGGACGAGATGTTACTGATATCAAACAAGCGGAAGAAGCCTTGCGCCAAAATGAGGAACGCTGGCAACTTGCCATATACGGCAACAATGATGGAATTTGGGATCATGATTTAGTGACTAACACGCATTTCCTCTCTCCACGGTGTCTGGAAATGTTGGGATACGACTATGAGGAAGTTAGGACATTTAATCACTGGATTCGCTATATCCATCCTGAGGATGTTGACTTATTGAAGAATACTTTTCAAAGGCATCTCAACCAGGAAACATCCTTTTATGCCTGCGAGTATCGCATCCGATGTCGAAACGGTGACTATAAGTGGATTTTGGCTCGTGGCAAGGCACTTTGGAATGAAAAGGGTGAACCGATCCGGGCTGTTGGTTCACTCACGGATATTAGCGATCGCAAACAAGCAGAAGCAGAGTTAAAAGCTCAGCAAGCGTTCTTACGTCAAGTGATTGATGTTGTTCCCAGTGCCATTTTCGTTAAAGATAAGAACGGTGGGTTTCTCACTGTTAACCAAGCGGCGGCTGCCATGTATGGCTCCTCTACTGAGAAAATGGTGGGCAAACAGGACGTTCACTTTAACTCAAATCCACTCCAAGTTGAAGAGTTTCTGTCTACCAACCAGGAAGTAATGACAACGCTCCAGCCCAAAATCATCCCTGCTGAAGCGATTAAAAATTTTCGAGGGGAACTCCGGTGGTATCAAACAATCATTAGCCCATTTGTGGATGTTAATGGGCAGGTGCATGGCATCATTGGCGCTGCAACGGATATTACTGAGTTGAAAAAAACTGAGGAAGAATTACGACACGCAAAAGAAGCCGCAGAAACAGCGAACAGAGCAAAAAGCACGTTCCTGGCGAACATGAGCCACGAACTGCGGACTCCTCTCAATGCCATCTTAGGATTTGCTGAACTACTCGATATGGACTCCTCTGCCAATCAAGAGCAGCGAGAACAGCTTAAAACCATTCTCCGGAGTGGCAGGCACCTGCTGGAGTTGATTAATGGTGTGCTGAATATGTCCAAAATTGATGCAGGTCAAATAACGCTGAATGAAACCAGCTTTGATCTATATCAATTGCTGAATGGCTTACATGCCATGCTAAGCGTCCAAGCCTCATTTAAGAAATTGCAGTTTCACTGTAATTATGCCTCCGATATTCCCCGATGTATTTGGGCGGATGAAGGCAAACTCCGCCAAATTCTGACTAATCTACTTGGCAATGCGGTTAAATTTACGGAGGAAGGCAGCGTTACCTTACGAGTCAAGCGAGACGATCGTCAAAATATCCCGACTCTTCATCTCTTTCTTCCCTCTAGCTATTGCTTACTTTTTGAAGTTGCAGACACGGGTCCGGGGATTGCGGCCGCAGAGATTGATCAACTTTTCAAACCTTTTGTCCAAACTGAAACCGGACGGCAGCTCCAGCAAGGCACAGGCTTGGGATTAGCGATTAGCCAGAAATTTGCCCGGATGATGGGTGGAGAGATTAGCGTCAGCAGTACCTTGGGAGAAGGAACAACGTTTAGATTCAGCATCCTAGTTCGCTCAGTCAAGCCTGATTCTACACCCACTCTCCCTAATCGAAGTCAACAAATCATCGGCTTAGCTCCTGAGCAGCTGATTCACCGCATTTTGGTCGTGGAAGATCAGATCGATAGTTGCAACTTAGTTGCTAAATTGCTGACCAGGGTGGGTTTTGATGTCCGCGAGGCAGCTAACGGTCAAGACGCGATCGCCCTTTGGAAAAGCTGGGCACCTCACTTAATTCTGATGGATATGCAAATGCCTATTATGGATGGCTATGAGTCAACACAACTCATCCGCCAACAGGAGCAGGGAAATCCTACAAAAATTGTTGCTCTGACTGCCAGTGCCTTTGAAGAACAGCGATCGCAAATTCTGGCAACCGGATGTGATGAGGTGGTCCATAAACCCTACAAAGTAGAGGATTTGTATACAACCATTGCCAAACATCTCGGAGTCCGTTATGTCTACGCAGCAGACCACAACCAAGAGACGGCGATTCAAGATCTGAACTCGATCCAAGCGATTAGCGCCGTTGACTTAGAAATCATGCCTGAAGCCTGGAGGACTGAACTCCGTCATGCGACGGCTTGCCTCAATGAAGAACAGTGCCTTGAGTTGATTGAGCAGATTCCTCCTCAGCATAGTGACCTTGCTCGCGCTCTAGAAAATCTGGTGAACACCTATCGCTTTGATATCATCATGAACTTGACTCAAGCGCAGAGCAAAAAGTAATCCCATTTTGGATGTTAGATTTTGTGGTCTGGGAAAGGGGCTTTGAATCTCGAATTCCAGCGATTTGCTGCACGACTGCGAGAATTAGGCGAAGATCCCGATCGCCTCTAGTCTTTGCATGGAATCACTAGCTTTAGAAAAACCAAAATTCAGAGACGATCGGCACACATTTCTTAGAATGGGAATCAGAATGGAAATGCAGTTTCATCCTGGAAGCTGCGCTTGATGTTGGCGTACCTTCAGACAGCACCGTTCATGACTCGTTCATTACATTTGTGAGTGAGAAAAGGAATTCCTATGACCGCTACATTAGCTGCTCCCCAATCGATCGAAGCGTGGCTTGGTGACGAAGCTGACTCCTTGCTCACGTATCAAGCTAAGATTTCCAAGGATATGTTGCATTTACCCGGAGCGGATTTTATCGATCGCGTGTTCGTGCATACCGATCGCAATCCGCAAGTTCTCCGCAATCTTCAGCAACTCTACTCTACAGGTCGATTAGCGAACACAGGGTATCTGTCAATTCTGCCTGTTGATCAAGGCATTGAACACTCAGCCGCCGCATCCTTTGCGCCCAACCCGATCTATTTTGATGGCGGAAACATTGTCAAATTGGCGATTGAAGGCGGCTGTAATGCGGTAGCAAGCACATTGGGTATATTGGGCAGCGTCTCTCGCAAATATGCCCACAAAATTCCCTTCATTGTCAAACTCAATCACAATGAATTGCTGACCTATCCCAACCAATTTGATCAGATCTTGTTTGGCTCAGTTGAGCAAGCCTGGAACCTGGGAGCCGTCGCCGTTGGAGCAACCATTTATTTTGGCTCTCCCGAATCAACCCGGCAGATTCAAGAAATTAGCCAAGCCTTTGAACGCGCTCACGAACTGGGCATGGTGACAATTCTTTGGTGCTATTTACGCAACAATATCTTTAAGCAAGACAAAGACTATCATCTTGCTGCCGACCTGACCGGACAAGCCAACCATTTAGGGGTGACGATCGAAGCTGACATCATCAAACAAAAACTGCCAGAAGTGAATAATGGGTATGGTGCAGTCGTGCAAGCCGCCGGACATAGCTACGGCAAAACCGAGAAGCGCGTCTACACTGAACTGACCAGCGATCACCCGATCGACCTGACCCGCTACCAAGTCCTCAACTGTTACGCCGGACGAGCAGGACTCATCAACTCCGGCGGTGCATCCGGTCAGAATGATTTTGCAGAAGCCGTTCGCACTGCCGTCATCAACAAACGTGCAGGCGGCTGTGGCTTAATTTCCGGTCGCAAAGCCTTCCAGCGTCCCTTTGAGGAGGGTATCAAGCTCCTTCATGCCATCCAGGAGGTTTACTTGTCCTCGGACGTGACGATCGCGTGAGAGAGCCTTCTCGCTCACTGTAAGGGCAAACTGTAAGGGCGAACGGCGGTTCGCCCCTACGATGGGTTGCCTGAAGAAAATGAATTGGTAGACCCGGCTGAATTTTATAAAAAACTGGGACAAGAATGCCGTTTCAAGTGTTTGAACAATCTATTCAAATCAATGCAAGTGCAACTGCCGTTGAACGGTGCATTACCGAGCGCGCCCTTATGCATCGTTGGCTTAATCCGGCACTGCGATGTGAACCGATCGGGGAGTGGAGTACGGATTTAGGCAGCAAAAGCCGATTTGTAATTCAGATCCCAATTGTGCAACCGACTCTGAGAAGTGTTGTCGCTGAACGAGAACCAGGGTTAGTCGTCTGGGAGTTCAATGGATTTTTCAAGGGGCGCGATCGCTGGGAATGCCAACCGAATGAAAAGGGAACGCAACTCATCAATCGCTTTGAGTTTGATATCCCCAACCCGATCGTCCGCTATGGCTTCAATGCGTTTGCGCTCAACTGGACAAAGCAAGATATGCAAGCTCAATTGCGTCGGCTGAAACGAGTGGCAGAAGAGATGTATAAAAGTTCTAAGTTTTGAGTTTGTACTTAGTGACTCAGGACCAAATTATCTCGATGAACCACTGTTTCTGCTCCCGCATACCCTAAGATTTTGGGAATTGCATCTGAGTGCTGTCCTAAGATTTTTTGTAAATCAGTGCTGTTATAGTTCACAAGTCCTCTGGCAATCTCTTGACCCGCTCGATCGCATAACTGCACGGCATCCTGATTTTGAAATTCTCCTTCTACTTCGGTGATTCCGGCGGCGAGTAGCGACTTTCCAGCTTGACGAATCGCGTTGACGGCTCCCGCATCAAGGTAGAGTTTGCCTGCGGGAACTAGACCATGCGCGATCCAGCGTTTACGAGCATTGAATGGGCGGGGCTGTGGTTCAAATTGGGTGCCAAGCGGCTCTCCGTTGAGAATGCGATCGATGTTATGTGGCGATCGTCCCTCCGTAATCACCGTCCGAATACCAGCCGTCGTTGCCATTTGAGCCGCCGCAATTTTTGTCACCATGCCACCTGTGCCCCACGCCGTACCCCGATCGCCCACCTCTACATTCAACGCGGCGAGATGCTCAATTTTGTTGACCCGGACGATCGGCTCTGCATCGGGATGGTAGCGTGGATCGGCGGAATAAAGGCGATCGACATCGGTTAACAGGAATAGCCAATCTGCCTCGACTAAACTCGCCACCATTGCCGAAAGCGTATCATTGTCTCCAAATTTGAGTTCATCAACAGCGAGAGTATCATTTTCATTGACAATCGGAATCACACCCAGTTTGAGCAATTGCCGGAAGGTTCGGTAAGCATTCACATAACGACTCCGTTGTACCAAATCGCTGCGAGTCAGCAAGACTTGTGCGATCGGTTGCTGCAATGAAGTAAACAGGTCATCGTAGACGCGCATTAAGCGTCCCTGCCCGACTGCCGCAACGGCTTGCTTCATGGAAATCGTCCGGGGTCGCTCAGTCAACCCCAATCGGGCACAGCCAACGCCAACCGCTCCTGAAGAAACTAAAATCACCTGATGCCCTTGGCGACGCAGCCGGCTGAGGGTTTCCACGAGTTGGGCGATCGTGGCAAGTGCCAGAAAACCAGTGTCAGGCTGTGTCAGGCTGGAGGTGCCGATCTTGATAACGAGGGTTTGGGGCATAGTTTAACAAAATTTTAAGAAATATTGAAAAGTTAGGGTAGTTTCTCAGGTTTAGCCAGAGGTTGATGAGAATTTAGGAGTACCAGACCGATCGTAAAACGCCAACCCTCTATGTGCGAAGGCTGGCGCTTTACAAAGTATCTACGGGGATTTATGAACTAGGGTCTTTATATCGGCTGACCCCATCTAATCTAGTAGTAGATTACCAGGAATAATCAGGGTTTCGGGGTTTCCTTAAGGATTTTTTTATAATTATTTCTGTGATTTAAGATTTGTCGGAGTTTGTTACATTCTGTTGCTCAAAACTCAGGGAAGCTCCCAGAATTTGGGACAGCCAAACTTCAAAATCGCGTAATAAGTAGCGATTGCTACGCTTTGCCGGATTAATCATCGGTTCAACCAGGATCGTGAACATCCCCAGGCGGTTACCTGCCAGTACGTCAGTGAAGAGACGATCGCCCACCATCGCGATCTGGTCTACAGGCAGATCCATCGCGATCACGGCCTGTCTCAACTTACGGCGTGAAGGCTTCCGTGCCCCCAGGATGTAAGGGACATCCAGAGACTTAGCAATGCGGCTAATGCGAGTCTGGCTGAGGTTGTTACTCACTAACCATAGATCTACGGTATGCCTGACTGATTCCACCCATTCTCTAAGTTCCACAGATGCCTCTGCCATGCTCACAGGCACCAAGGTTTCATCGACATCCAGCACCAATCCCTTAAGATTATGCTGCCGTAGAACATCGGGGGTCAGATGGAGTACTGAGCCGCTCAGAATCAAGTTTGGTTGCAAGAGTATCGCCCAAGACATAAGGAGGAGGGGATTAGTTTAGTAGAGGGCTAATAGGTAGCACCATGCAAACGTCTGCTGTATTTTTCCCTGCACTGAACAAAAACTAACTCAACTCTAGCCAATTCACGGATCAGCCTTAACAAGGGGTCAGTTTGTGCCTGTCGATTCTGATTCACTTTGAGCCGATAGCCCATCTCGGATTGCCGCTTGAGCCGCTTCGTGTTCGGCTAATGTCCGGCTGAAGATGTGAGTACCATCATACCGAGCAACAAAATAAAGATAGTCTGTGTCGGCGGGTGCCAGGGAAACTTCGAGGCTAGCTAGACCAGGGCTGGAGATCGGAGTTGGTGGTAAACCAGGGTTGATGTAAGTGTTATAGGGAGAGGGAGTATTGACCTGCTCAAGGGTGAGCGGTTGATCAGGCGTCTGCCGGATGCCAAGGGCATACTCGACCGTTGGGTCGGCTCCCAAAGGAATATTTTCTCGCAGCCGTTTGGCAAATACACTCGCAATTAAAGGACGCTCTGCGCTCACTACTGCTTCTTTTTCTACAATACTTGCGAGTGTCACCCATTGCAGCAGTGTATAGGGTGAACCCTGTGTTTCCTGATAGAGCGGAAGAGCAACTTGCTCAAAGCGATCGAGCATTTGGCTCACAATACTTTGAGGGGTCACTTCTCCAGCCACCTGATACGTATCTGGGTAGAGAAATCCTTCTAGTTGAGGGGTTTCTGGCAACCAGGAATATTGCTCACGAGGAACACGTTGGGTTGCAGTTATAAATTCTTCTGCCGTAAAAAATTCTTGCTCCTGGAAATAACGTGCCATTTGTTCGATCGACCATCCTTCGGGAATCGTGAAACTCGCTGAGACGACCTCGCCCCGCCAGATTTTACCTGCGATCGTTGGCAAATCTTCAGTGGGCGATAGCTGATAGATGCCCGCCTGAAAACTCCCCCCCTGATTCTGTAACCCTTGCCAACGAGTCCAGAGGTTCCAGGCAGTGAGCGATCGAATCAATCCGATTGACTCCAAATCTTCACCAATTTGTTGTGCCGTCGTGCCAGGAGGAATGTGGATTTGCACCGTATTGTCTGAAGGAGCAGAATTGTCTGAAGGAGCAGAATTGTCTGAAGGAGCAGAATTGTCTGAAGGAGCAGAATTGTCTGAAGGAGCAGAAGAACTGACTTCAGCCACAGGGGCACTTGCCCAATTCCACCATGCCCATCCTTGCCATCCGCATACCGCAACTGTTGCAGGTAGCAGAGCCAGGTAGAAAAACCACTTGGAAATGCGTGAGGTCATTGTCATGTTTAGTTGGGGGCTAGGGAATAGGGAATAGGAACAGGGAATAGGAACAGGGAATAGAGTTGTGCAGGAGTTTCCCTGATTCTAAGTCTCGATCCCCGATCCCGGCTCTCCGTCACCTGCCATTATTCCATCTCTTCATCCAATAGCTCAGATTGTTTCTCTAGTTCCGCCTGAATTTCTCGAAATTCTTCTAACTCTAACAAACTTTGAAACTCTTCTGGTGAGAGGAGTTCGGGTTGTTGTTTCGCATTTAGACGGGCAAAAAATAAGAGGGGATCAAGAGGAGTACAAATCACATATTCCTGGTCTTCATAGAAGAAGGAGGCTAACTCTTGGAACTGTTCTAGATTAAGTTGCCCTTCCCCCCCTTCCACATCCAGGGAGATAATATCGTCTTCTTCAAATTCAGGAATTTCACCACTTGCGGTGAGGGTAAGGGCCGTGTGATGCAGGATAAGATCTTGTTCTGCTAAGACGGCTCTGGCGGTGGAGAAGACTTCCTCTAGCTCTTCTTCATCAATATCCATCAACATTTCGTCTTCCTCATCATCTTCGTCAGCCGCCCACGCGAAGATTTCGATCGGCGCATCGACCGGAAGCAGCAGCACATATTCGTTGTTTTCCACCTTAAGGGAACGTTCGACGTAGCAAAGGAGCGATCGCCCTTCCTCGTCGATTAGGCTTACCGTTGGCGCATCGCCTGCCATTTTTGCTTCATCCATTCCCAGGTTTCTCCTATTCATACAATTTAATTCCAATCGTGGCAAAGGGCGGGTTTTCCTGTACTGCCCATCTACTTCCCAAGTATCCCGCACTTAAGAAATTAAAAATTCAAAATTCAAAATTGGCAACTCAGACTCGCTATCATTCTTAATTTTTAACTTTTAATTTGTGAACGGGCATTCCGTTTTTCATCAAGCCACTGTTGCAAAATAATAGCGGCGGCTTTGCGATCAATTAAGGCTTTGTGACGTGAAGGGGCTAGACGTTCAGCATGAAGGAGTTGTTCCGCCTGAAACGAGGTGAGGCGTTCATCCACGTATTCTATCGGCAGTTGTAAGGCGTGACTGAGACGACGAGTAAATTTCTGCACTTGTTTTGCCTGAAAACCAAGTGTGCCGCTCATAGTATAGGGTAAGCCAACCACCAAAATTCTGACTTGGCGTTCGTCTACCAGGTCGCGAATCTGGGCTACGTCATGCTCAAATGATTGGCGTTCAATGGTTGTCAATCCGGTTGCAATCAACCCGGTGCCATCACAGCCTGCAACGCCAATCCGCTTGCTACCAATATCCAAACCCAATGCTGAGATTCGATCGAACGAAGGATTCACCATGAATCTGTTGCAAATCACCACAAATCCATTGTAGGGCGGGTATTGTCTACATAACGACGCTAGGCATCCTCAGATAAATCGGGCGGTGTCACTTTTCCTGCTCCATTGCCATTATCCAGACGAGTGTGAACCGAGCCGTCTAGCTTAGAGGAGGCGTTGGAAGAGTCAGCAGAGGCGGGATGACGAGATAGAGGCCGAAGCGAGTTGAGCAAGGAGAAGCGACCTGGAACAGGTTTACGAGCAGGCTGAAAGCTTTGCAGAACTTCAGACAGTTGTAGCCCTTCTAGCGCAAATCTGGATTCTCGTATTTTGTGCCAAACAGAGCGAGACATCATCAGCGTATGCTCGATTCGGAATGCACCAATTTGCTCTAGATATTCTTCGCGTTCAGGTTGATAATCAGCCGAGACAAGATGAAGCGACTGCGGCGGTAGGTCTTTTGCCACTCGCGCCATTTGAGCCAGCAGTTCAGGGTAGAGCCAAGTGTAAGCGGGATGAACGGTCAACTGGGCGGTATGAGGCTGGCTGCCGTCTCGACATAATTCAATTTGAAAGTAGCCGATCGCCGCCTTCCGTTGCGGTTCAAACACATAACCACTGGCTGTTTCGGTGTGCTTAACCCAATGCTTCAGAGTGCTGAACACGGCTCTCACCAAACCTGTCTTGAAGTCAATGACATGTCGATCGAACACTTGCCGGACGATCGGCGGCATCGAAACCGTATCGAGTTGATGTAGCAAACTGGCATCCGCATTGCTAATGGGCAGCAGATTGGGCAGATCGGGTTCTCGTTCACTGAGCACTTGCAGTTGTTCAGGGGCGATCGACCAATAGGTCAAAGTTGCCAGCGTTTGAAATCCATTCTGGCGATAGAGGGCAAGCGTTTCCTTATCGTTGACATTGACTTCGATCAGCCAGGTGCGGGCTTCCCAGATGGCTTGAAAACAGTAGCGCAGCAGTTGGGAGCCAACATCCATAGCTAGCGTCTGGTTGCCACTATCTGCCAACAGTTGACCGACCATCACGCGATCGACTCGCCAAGTACTCCGTGTCCGGTTGAACGGTGAAACCTGAATCATCCCACAGAGCCGACTGGCTTGCTCCGCCACATAGGTACTGAAAAAATGCTGCAACGGATTAGGGAACAAACTTAAACACTTCAACGCGCCATACCAGCGTCGGAGTTGTAGCAACTGTTTCCCTAACTCAGTCAAGTGATTGCTTTCCTCTACGCACGTCTCCGCAGTCAAACGAGCGATCGCGTCCAGATCACGATACTGAAAGGGACGAATAGTAATAGTCGTGGTCTGAGGAGGGGCTGAGGTCATAGATACAGAGAGGTAGGTTAGGTTATGCCGGGGGACGAATTAAGACGAGTGGTGTTTGCTCATCAGCATTCCCCGCCGGGTTGCTAATTAAAGCCTGTTCTAAAAATTCTAAGGAAACATCAGGGGTTGCTGCCAATATCTTAACCGCTTTCAGGTCGTTCGCGTCTACAATGGCGGCGGCGAGTCCAGTTTCTTCCTGGATCTGATCCACCAATTGCTGCGGGTTTTCCGGACCTAACACAATAAATTGGTCATACGGCGGCAGCGTTCCGGTTACATCATCAATCAGCCGTGCCTGTTCGCCAGCTAGTTGATAGAAGACGCCAGGTTTATTAAGAATCTTTTTGGCGATCGCCCCTCCCAAAAAGGCTCCCAACACTCGCCATGCTCCGACAATATCTACTAGAGTTTGCATTCCACACGCTGTCGCCAGACTAGAAGTCGGCATGAAATAGTAGCAGAGCCGTTTCGCTAACCATCTAGGTTGCACATCTGTGGGATGGCGAAAACGACCTTGCATCAGCGCCACCGGAGTTTCCCCGATCGTAACTACATCTCCGGGCTGAGCATGAGGCAGAACATATCGCTTCACCACTTCCACCGGATTATCCAAATGCGTCAGTAAGTGTGTCTTGATCGGCAATACATCGGCATTCACGGCGGGTCGCCAGCGTTGGGAATCTTCCGGTGTCGGGAACTGTAATGGCACCACCACATGACGGACTTTGGGCACCCGTCCTTGAGGACCATAAGTGACATAATGAACCCGAACCCATGCCGATTGTACAGGTGATACATCTTTCCCTTGAATCTCGATCGCGATCTCCAGACGAGTTGGCTTGCGTTTGACAATATAGCCAAACCAATAGCCGTCCGGTCGGGCGGATGCATCGGGATGGCGAGGGATAACCTGAACTTGGGTCACGATCCCCTCTAAACTAGCTTTAGACAAAACCGTAACCTCTGCCCAAAGCTCAGGTACCATAACTTCAAACCGCTTGGTGTGGTTGATCAGTTCTAGATCTCCCACAAGGAGGTAGCGATCGGGATCATAAACCTTCAATTCCCACTCGCCAGCCGTCAGTTCCAAATCATTCCCAGGACGCCGACGAAACTGCACCTCGACTGCCAGCAGAGCCAGCCCAACAAGGAGGATAAAGATTCCCAGAACAATAGCGGTGATGAGTGCGATCGTCACAAGCCTGCCAATATCCTCGAAGATGATGGTTTCACTAGCCAGTCTATAGAACTGTGTCACACTTGAGCCGAAAAAATTCAATTGTGTTGTTGAGAACATTCCAGCATATTGCTTAAGATTTATTTACAAATCTTATGATTTTGCAGTACTCTAATCACAGATTATTTTTTCTAAATGACTGCATATCCTACTTTCTAACTTTGGTTCTGGCTCTGTAGGTTTTGGTTCTGGGGAATCTGTGATGAAGCAACTCGTCAATATTGAACGCTTCTGCCTAATCGGACATCTGGTAGCAATGGCATTCGGGTTAGCAGGCATTTTGTTGGTAATGCCACATCCTGAGTTTTTGTCGATTGTTCCTGCTGGACAAACTCTATATCGCTGGAGTATGGCAGGGGGTGGCGTAATTTACATTTTGTTGGGGACGATCGCTGTTGCTATTCATGCCTATCGCACCCTTGGATTCCGCAACTGGCTCACTTTCATGGTACCCGCCATTGGCATCTCCCTCAGCAGCGAACTGTTGGGCACCAGTACTGGGTTTCCTTTTGGTCACTATAGCTACCTCAGTGGTCTAGGCTACAAAATCGCCGACTTGGTACCCTTCACAATTCCCCTCTCCTGGTTTTATTTAGGATTCTCCTCTTACTTGCTAGCACGGGCTGGATTAGCCGCCGTGAATGCTTCCCGAATGTTGGGCTGGCTTTGGCACGGGGTCGCCATTACTTTAGGCGCATTGCTACTGACCTCCTGGGATTTTGTCCTCGATCCGGCAATGAGCCAAACCGCTCTCCCATTCTGGTATTGGCATCAACCGGGCGCGTTCTTTGGAATGCCCTATCAAAACTTCGCAGGTTGGATGGGAACGGGCATGGTCTTCATGACAGTCGCCGCTCTGTTTTGGCGGAAGCAGTCGATCGTCCTCCACCCTTCGCAACTAGCGCTCCCTCTAGTTGTCTACCTCAGTAACTTTGTCTTCGCGACGATAATGAGTGTGGCGGCAGGCTTTTGGATTCCGCCCCTGCTAGGGTTGCTGCTGGGCGTTGCACCTGCCGTTCTTTGCTGGAAATTAGCTCACGCTCACTCCGTCGAGCCATCTCTACACTCCTCAAGCTCTTTTTTGACAACGGAAGAAGGGAAAAGCGTCAATACTCAGACGGCTCCGGTTATAGTGACTAGCAAATAGTTTCTGGTCAGCTGAGCCAATCTGGAACGGAGTAATAACATAGTGCGAATGAATGTTGATGGATGGCTCGGAGCATTGGCGCTGCTGCTATTGTTGATGCAGTTGCCTGCTGTGGCGATCTTGCTATCGCGCTTGCTCAAAGCGAACCGTCGTTATCCACCCTTGCAGCCTCAGTCCACGACTCTAGACTTAATTGGCAAAGTCAGTGTGATTGTGCCGACATTAAATGAAGTCGATCGCCTCGCGCCGTGCCTGGAAGGACTGACCCGCCAAAGCTATGAACTCCGAGAGGTTATCGTGGTCGATAGCCATTCCCAAGATGGCACTGTTGATCTAGTGAAAGCGGCGCAATCCCGTGATCCTCGATTTCGTTTGATTACTGATGATCCGTTGCCGTCAAGTTGGGTGGGTCGTCCTTGGGCACTGCATACCGGATTTCTGCATAGCTCTGAAAACAGCGAGTGGATCTTAGGGATCGATGCCGATACACATCCGCAACCCGGACTCATCGCCAGCCTGATCAAAACTGCTCAGCAAGAAGGGTATGATTTGATTTCCCTGGCTCCCCAGTTCATTTTGAAAGATTTGGGAGAATTCTGGTTACAGCCTTCCCTATTGATCACACTCGTGTATCGGTTTGGTGCGGCTGGAGGAGCAACAGATAGCGCAGAACGAGTCATGGCAAACGGACAATGTTTTTTGTGTCGGCGATCGCTCCTGATTCACCTCAATGGCTATACCAGCGCCCGAAATTCCTTCTGCGATGATGTCACCCTTGCCCGGAGCGCCGCCGCACAAGGCGCAACCGTGGGCTTTCTCGACGGCTCCAATCTCTTGAAAGTGCGAATGTATGAAGGCGCACTCGAAACCTGGCGCGAATGGGGACGATCGCTCGACCTTAAAGATGCCTCCTCCGTTGCTCAAACCTGGGGCGATGTTGCATTTCTTCTCACCGTTCAAGGCATTCCCCTGATCGCCGCGATCGGGCTTTTCATCGCCATTAACCTGGGCTATACCACCTTACCCGTTCTGCTCGCATTTGGTGTGAATGTCATCCTAGTCGGCATCCGCATCGCTTTACTGTGGGCGATCGCTCCCTCCTACGACTTCTCCCAAGCCAACGCCTCCTGGACATTCTGGCTCTCTTCCCTCACCGATCCCCTCGCCGCCTCCCGCATCCTCCTCTCCGCCCTCCACGTCCCTACCCAATGGCGCGGACGAAGCTATTTAGATCAGGATAAATCAGGATAAAGGATAAACAGTATCAATGCTGTCGATCGCGTCCATGCTCTCCTTCAAAGTCAATAATGGGACCTTTGGGCACAAGTCGAGTCGGGTTTACTTTGGGATGGCTTTTGTAGTAGTGCTGTTTGATGTGATCGAGGTTGCAGGTTTCTTTAACGCCTGGATATTGGTAGATATCTCGCAGATAGCCCCAAAGGTTCGGATAATCGACTATTCGCTGTAAATTGCATTTGAAGTGGACATAGTAAACCGCATCGAAGCGCAAAAGTGTTGTAAATAGGTAAATGTCGGCTTCCGTGAGACGATCGCCACAAAGATAGCGTTGAGATCCCAGAACTTTTTCCCAGTGATTTAATGCCTCAAAAAGATCCGTTACTCCTTCTTCATAAGCCGATTGACTAGTTGCAAATCCGGCTCGATAAACGCCATTATTAATAGGCTGATAAATCGCATCGATCGTCTGGTCAATATTCGATCGCAACTCGGTGGGATAGAGGTCAATCTTGTTCCTGGCGATCGACCCAAATTCTGTGTCAAACATCCGAATGATTTCACGAGATTCGTTGTTGACGATCGTTTTGGTTTGTGTGTCCCACAACACTGGAACGGTGACTCGTCCGCTATAGTGGCGATCGGCTTGAACATAGATTTCCCAGAGATAATGGGCATTGTTGACAAAATCGGGAATACACCCTGGCGCATTAGAGAATTCCCAACCTTGCTCTTCGATCACCGGCTCAACGATCGACACTGAGATGGCATCTGCCAATCCTTTGATTTGCCGCATGATCAGGGTACGATGTGCCCAAGGACAAGCCAGAGAGATATACAAATGATATAGATTAGATTCTGCTTTAAAGCCACTAGAACCATCGGCAGTAATTGTGCTGCGAAACGTAGTATTGGGACGCACAAATCGCCCCTTTTCATCCTCTTGATCTCGTTCGGATACCCATTTGCCCTCGATCAATACTCCCAATCCCATTATTTATTTCTCCCATAGCCCATTGTTTTTACCTTAGCGGGTTACGGGGTTCGATCGCGTCTCATTAGAAACTTTAGTTTGGACTAATGGCATCACAGCATTGCCCAACAGGATGCCATGAAGAATTCGCTCAACCGTTGATGACAGTTGAACTCAAGGAATTGAATGCAATCATTCTCGAAGTGACGCTTCTGTTG
>JAAUSF010000196.1 GCA_012033255.1 Cyanobacteria bacterium RU_5_0 | reverse complement strand
CGCAGCAATTCTTGCAGGAATCCTACGCGGAGTAAATTCGTTTGTCCCCAGCGCATGCTCCTAGTGTCGCAATTCTTTACCTCCTAACGGATATCTTCATCCTATTTGGAATTATTGGCATTTACGGATCTCAGCATCAGGAAGCTAGATTGTGGGGATTTTTTGGATTTCTACTCGCAATCATTGGCATTGCAGTAATACGTACTGGAGCAATAGCTGGAGTCAGTCTGTACTCGATCGGAGCATTGATATTTGCAGCGGGTCTAAGCTTGTTAGCAGTTGGTTCCTGGATAGCAAGAAAGCTCCCCCGCTGGGTACCTATCTTTTGGGTACTTTCAACGATTGTAGGATTCATTGGGTATTTCATACCAGGTCTTAGCCTATTGTTTGTCGCATCTGGGGTAATTTTTGGCACTGGTTTTGCCGGAGCAGGTATCAAGGTATGGTCAGCAACATCCAAATAACTATCAGAAAAACCCTCGCATTCCCCTAGACCGTTCAAAGAAGTTTGAAATCGAGCCTTCAGTGAAAAAAATGAGTACTTCTCACCGAAGGTTTTAGAGGTTTGGCTTGACTTGTGGATGGGAGATTAAACAGTTGCAGGAGCCGCAGATTGCGCTATGAAGCCTGCCAAGATAGCTTCAATGACATCCGGCTTGAATAGTGATAGGTAAGTTTCGGCCATTTTGGGTGTTAGCAGTTCAATCATCAACCGATTTTCAACCCAAAACTCCACCAGATCTACCAGCCCATCACGGTTGACATGAAAAGCATCCCAACCTTCTCGAACCGCAATCCGCTCAATCTCTTCTAAGCTGATCGGGACTGAAATAGCTACATGGAAAGGGGTATAGTTCGATGATTGCGGTGCGCTTGCAAAGCCACATTGTCCATTTTTGGCTTGAGGAATGATCACCGTTCCAATGGGATAAAACTCAATTAAGGTGCCAAATTCGTCCCCTGCCACAACCATATAACTCCCTGGATGGGAAGGAAAGGGCACAACACGTCCTTGCAAAATTTCCCCAAAAACCTCTGCAACATGCTGAGGCTGGTTAACCGAAATAGAAAAATGGTGTAACATCTGCTGTCTCCTTGTATCAGTGTTGTAAGTGCAATAAGTAATGTGAGTGTTCGACTTGCTTGATGATTTCATTTTGACTAAGCCCACTGATAGAGTCGATAGATAAAGTTCGTAGCTCTCCCCGATCAACTTCGCTCAGTGCTGTTACAGTGCTTCTGAACCTCTTCCCTGAAGCATTTCAAGCGAGTTAATGCAATGAACTGACTCATTTGCTGCACTTGATGCATATCAAAATAACTTTGTCAATAGATCAAACTTCTTCTTTTGATCAGATATCCGTTAAAGTTAGGCAAGCCTTTTTTCCGTTGCAGCATGGAATTAGCGACGCAACTCTCACGGTTGAATCAATTGGTGCTCAATCATCGGGATCAACCGTTGACCCCGATCGAGCTGGCTGTGATTCAAGGAAGCTGCCTGGGTCAGACCTATGAAGAGATTGCAGCCACAACCCATTACTCGCTCAGCTATCTCAGTCGCACCTTCTGCCCAGAATTATGGGTGTTCCTGTCAGAAGTGCTGGGCATCAAGGTCAATAAGAAAAACCTGTATCTTATTCTGGAACAGATTGCTGAACCGATCGCACCTGCACCCCCAGCAGTTGCCCATGCTGTCCCTAATCAACTGGATTGGGGCGAAGCGATCGATGTTTCCGCTTTCTATGGTCGAACGGTAGAACTCGATCAATTAACGCAACTGGTGACCGAAGCTCAGTGTCGATTAATCGCGCTCCTCGGTTTGGGGGGAATCGGCAAAACTGCGCTATCTGTTAAGCTGGCGCAGCAGCTTCAGGGGCGATTTGAATGGGTCATTTGGCGATCGCTACGGAATGCTCCGTCTCTAGAAGCCTTACTCGCTGAGCTAGTCCTCTTTCTCTCCAATCAACAAGAAACAAAACCTGAATTGGGTAAATTGCTCAATTGTTTACGACAATCGAAGTGCTTAGTCATTCTCGATAACCTGGAAACCCTACTGGATGCCGAATGTGCAGGTCAATTTCGCGCTGGGTTTGAAGCGTATGAGGAACTATTGCGTTTGCTCGGCGAGGTCGGGCATCAGAGTAGTATCGTGCTCACCAGTCGAGAAAAACCCGCGATCGTTTCTGCCCTGGAAGGTGTTAAATTAACCGTGCGATCGCTGCGTCTGGATGGGTCACCCGAAGCATCCCAAGCCATTATTCAGGCAAAGGGTTTGTTGGGAACTGAAGAACAGAAACAGGTATTGGGCGATCGCTATGGCAATAGTCCCCTGGCGCTGAAAATCGTTTCGACTTCTATCCAGGAGTTATTTGATGGCAATATTGGTGACTTCCTACAAGAAGATACGCTCATTTTTAACGGTATTCGTCGTTTGCTCGATCAACAATTTCAGCGCTTATCAGGGTTAGAGAAAAACCTGATGTATTGGTTGGCCATTAACCGCGAATGGACAAGCATCGCTGAATTACAAACTGATATAATTCCCGCTATCCCGAAAGGTCGGTTATTGGAAATCCTGGAGTCGCTGAGTTTTCGCTGCTTAATTGAACAGCAAGGTACGCGCTTTACCCAACAGCCGGTAGTGATGGAATACATCACCGAACAAATCCTGGATACCGCTGTGCATGAGCTGAATCAGCCTACGCTGAAGCTTCTCAATACCCATGCATTGTTAAAAGCAACGACTAAAGACTACATCCGCGAAACCCAAAGACGATTGATTTTGCAACCCTTATGCGATCGCGCTTGGGGACAGTGTGAGAGTCAAGAAGCAATCGTTCAGCAACTGCAACAACACCTCAGCCAATTGCAGCTACATCAGGAAGCGAGATCGGGCTATGCAGCGGGCAATCTCATCAATCTTTTGTGTCATTTACAAGTGAATCTCACAGGGTTTGATTTCTCTGGCTTAACCATCCGTCAAGCTTATTTGCGGAATATTCCCCTTCATCAAGTTAACTTCGCCAATAGCCATCACATTCAATCTGTCTTTGCCGAAGCTTTGACCGATGTTTTTGGGATGGCGCTCTCTCTCGATGGCCGCCTTCTGGCTATGACAGGAAGGGAGGGGATGCTATTTGTCTATGAGGTGACCACGGGGAAATGGTTGCATTCTCTGAGGGCACACCATGCTTGGACGATTGGTGTAGCTTTCAATCGTCAGGGCAATCGATTATTTACGGGTAGCTTTGATCGGAAAATCTGCGAATGGGACTTGGCGACAGGTCAATGTTTACAAACTTGGCAAACCGATAGCCCAGTTAGTTACATCGCCCTCAATCCCGACGATCGATGGTTGGCCAGTAGCCATGAAGACGGAACCGTTCGACTCTGGGATCTACAAACAAGAGAATGCATTCAAACTCGATCGGCACATCAGGCAGTCGCAACGAGTGTTTCCTTCCATCCAGATAGACCTTGGTTGGTGAGTAGTAGCTATGATTGCACGATCGATCTGTGGGATTACAAGACCGGGGAATGTCTGTACACTTTTGAACAGACACACCCCATCTGGCATGTTAAATTTAATCCTCAAGGAACCTGTATTGCCAGTATTAGTATTGATGGCTTGGCGAAGCTTTGGAGTCTAGAGACCCACGAGTGCTTACATACATTTGAAGCTGGACCAACAATGGGGCATCCATTGGCATTTAGTCCCGATGGGCAAATGCTAGCGACTGCCGGATTTCAATCCATGCGTTTATGGGACATCAAAAGCCGCCGATTGGAGCGAGTTTTTCCCATGAATTACAATCCCTGGCACATCATGTTTAGTCCAGACGGTCAAATGTTAATGACTAATCCTGAAATGATGAAGGTGCAGTTTTGGGAGGTTTGTTCGGGTTTGTGTTTGCAAACCTTACAGGGGAAATTGCTCCAGCTATGGACGATTGCTTTTAATATTGATGGGACGCGGCTGATTAGCAGTGGCGAGGATGGGGAACTGTGCTGGTGGGACACCACCAATAGTCAGTGCCTAAAAGTGGTACAGGGGCACAGTGCCAGAGTCCTTCTACTCGCCTGCCATCCTCAGCGATCCTTATTTGCGAGTGCTAGTTTAGATCGCACGGTAAAAATCTGGGATGAGCAAGGACAGTGCTTGCAGACGCTCATAGGGCATCAATATTGGGTTTCTAATGTGATATTTCATCCGACTCGATCGGTGCTCATTAGTTGTGGATCGGACTCGACAATTTGCCTTTGGGAAATTGAAACTGGTGAATTAATCGACACGATCGTTTTACCTGATAGCTCCAGTTTTAGCTACACGATCGACCTTCATCCCCAGGGACACCTGATCGCCAGTGGCAGTGAAGATGGAATTTTGCGGCTGTGGGATTTTGAATCAAGACAGTTGTTGAAAGAATTTTCAGGTCATCAGTCCAGAATTTGGAGAATCGCTTTTCACCCTCAAGGTCATCAAATTGCCAGTAGTGGCATCGAGCGAATTGTCAAAATTTGGGATGTTGATTCTGGAGAATGCATTACCACCCTAGAGGGATTTACAAGCAATTTAATTTATATCAATTTTAGTCCTGATGGTCAGTTGCTGGCAGTTGGTAGCGATCGCACGATTCAAGTTTGGGATACGACAGTTTGGCAATGTTTACACGTTCTAGTCGGGCATACGAATGAGATTAACAGTGTAGTTTTCCATGCTGTTCCATTCAAAGATGCTCCGTACATCCTTGCCAGTGCCAGCTACGATGAAACGATTCGGTTCTGGGATCTTGAAACAGGAACCTGCATCAAAATCCTCCGCCCCGATCGCTTCTATGAAGGTATGAATATTGTCGGAGTTAGAGGTCTAAGCGATGGGCAAAAAGTGGTGCTAAAACAGTTGGGTGCGATCGATTGAGGAATAAGCGTCCTTCACGTGTCACCTCGCGCAAGTGCAGCCGCCTGCTCTAGGCTGATGCCCCTGACGAGGGGGTCTGCATGCCGATGGGCCAGCCGCCATTCGGACCCTTCTCGGCGATAGACTAGAGTGACCCGCAATGGCCATTCCTGGGCAGGTAGCCCTCCAACCTCAACGTTCTGGCGTTCAATGATCGCGAGGACAACCATGTCAGCCGAAGCATAAGATTGAACCACTTCCTGTTTGAAGACACCACCGTTCTTGAAGAACCGCCCCATCGCCTCCATGCGTTCAGGCGTGTACTCCGAGCCGCGCGAAGGTGTTCCGCCGAACGGCGACATTAGCGTAAAGTCGTTGGTGTAAGCGATCAAGGTTCGGTAGGTGTCGATATCTCCGCGCATCAACGCGGCGTTTGAGTCTGCGGATCGCTTGATAAGTGCGGCGACATCCGGTTCGTGATCAGGATTCGGAGCAGCATAGGCCGTTCCGCTGGCGATTTTGAGAGCAGCAAGACCAGCGTCTGCTGCCGCGAGAATGTTGCGTCGTGATGTGGACATTTGAGATTGCTCCTATCGAAAGTGCATGCTTGCAAAACAGCGTGATGCCGCTTTGTCTGATCCGACGCTAACACTTCTAGCTTGCTGAATCCAGTGATATGATTTCAGTAATATGCTGAATGAAATTGATCTCTCTCGTGCTGACCTCAATCTGCTGGTTCTGTTCGATGTCGTAATGGCGGAGCGCAACGTCGGACGCACAGCCGAGCAACTGCATCTGTCGCCATCGGCAGTCAGTCACGGTCTTGGCCGCCTGCGACGGCTTTTCAACGATCCGCTGTTCCTCAGAACGCCCAAGGGAGTCGCCCCAACGACGCGCGCAACGGAACTGGCTGTTCCAATCGCCGATATTCTGGCGCGCGTGAAGAGCGTCATGTCGATCGCTGAGCCGTTCGATCCGGTCACATCCTCGCGCCGCTTTATGATCGGAGCACCCGATGGCGTTTCAGCCATATTCCTGACGCCGCTGCTCACCGAACTGAACAAAGCCGCGCCCAAGATCGATCTGGGTGTACGCCAGTTACTGCCAACGGAAGGAGAATCCTCACCCGATCGCGCTTGGCGGACAGCCTTCACCGACCTTGATGCGCGCGTGATGGACATTGCAATTCTGCCAACAGACGACATCGCCGCGAGGTTCCTTTCAAAAACCCTTTATGAGGAGGAATTTGTCGTCGCAACCCGTGCCGGACATCCGTTTGCCGTTGATCCGACGCTCGAACGGTATTGCGAGATGCAGCATCTCGTGGTTTCGCAAACAGGCGACCCCTTTGGCTTCGTCGATCGCATTCTTTCGGAGAAGGGTCTCAAACGCCGAATTGCGCTAACTGTCCCGAACTTCATGCTCGCACTCGCAATTCTTGCCGAAACCGATCTGATCTCAGCGCTGCCAAAGCGTTTCGTCGCCATGCATGCACAGCGCTTCAAGGTCGTGGGAACAGAAGCACCTCTTTCGCTGGGGCGTTTCCGACTCAACGCCGTTGCTCCAAAGGTTGCAATGATGGATTTGGGTTTGGTATGGCTCTTCGACATGCTTGAAAGAGTAGGGCGAGCCTCAACGACGCGCAACAAGGGTTTGTCTCCGAGTAAAAGAAGATCATAGTTTGGAGGCACTTGTCGGCTGCATTGCATAGGGCAAGTGCTGTGACCTCTGCCTTCGCACTGCAAACACAACTGCTGATAATGCGGTGGTTAGATGTCCAACAATGAGCATCAGACCGCCGTAGTATAATGGTGGGAAGCAAAGCCAGTCTGCAACTGGTTAAGCGAAATATTATGCAGCCTAAGCTATTGGTAGGGGCAAAACCGAATTTTATCTGTTTGTAACTGGGTTTCAGTTGGCTGGGAGTTAGTGTTTGGGGTGCTCGCATTAAGTTAGAGTATTTGAGAAAGTTTTGAAGCCAGAATAAATTAAGCAATGAAAGGCAATGAAAGTCAGATCTGCTACCCCTGATGATGTTTCGGTCATTTTCTCATTCATCCAGAAGAAAGCAGAATTTGACCGAAACATTGGTGCATTTTCTGGAACATTGCAGGCTTCCGAAGACAAAATACGCAAAACACTTTTTGGCAAAATTCCTTTTTCTTACGTTTTGTTTGCAGAGCTTTCAGGGATTGAGATCGGTTTCGCGTTATATGGATTCAGATGTTCATCATTTGTTGGTCAGCCAAGTATTTGGCTTGACGATTTATACGTCAATGAGGATTGGAGAAGTCAAGGTGCAGGGGCAGTATTAATGGATCATCTTGCCCAAATCGCCAAAGAAAATGACTGTACCCATCTTGCCTGGAATGCAGATGCTCGAAATATTCGCGGACTTGACTTTTATCATCGGTTAGGCGCAGAAATTATGGAACAGCACGGAAATCGATGTTTTTTGAGGTGGGTTCCTTGGTCGGCTGTGTAGCGATCCGGCGGAAACACACTGTTTAGGATTTCAAAGGGGATTTCTCATGCTTAAAGGAACGATTGTGCGGATTGCTCGACCAACCGATCAACTAGATAAGGTTGTCAAATTTTACACCGAAGGGTTAGGGCTTAAAATTCTTTATCATTTTGAAGAGCATGAAGGGTTCGACGGTGTAATGGTTGGAATTCCAGGAGAACTTTACCACTTTGAGTTCACGCAGCAACGAGAACACTTTGTTGGTCGCCCTCCAACACAAGATAATCTGATCGTTTTTTACCTTCCTCTTCAACAAGAGTGGCAACGTGCTGTTGAGCAAATGAAAGCTATCGGATATGAACCTGTAAAATCTTACAATCCATATTGGGAAGAAAGTGGAGTAACTTTTGCAGATCCAGACGGCTACCGCATTGTCTTACAAAACGCCGCTTGGGAGACGTGATCTGCCAACCGCCTAACAACGCCCATGCACACCGACCGCCGAAAGTCGATCGGCTATGATGCAGAGGTTATCTCGGCGGGTGATGGGCAACGTTATGCAGCAGGGTGATCTGTGGGGGCGGTTAGCAGAGGATAGCTGTCAGTGCTTAAGGTTCAGTTGCCTTAAAGCTATTGGCAGGACAATAGTTCGAGATTATCTGTAGGTGATTTGTAGTGGTGGTTAGAGATGTTATGACTATGAGATCGAACGTGCCAAAGTACGATGGGCGCTTAATCTTAAGAGGATTAATTGGAGTGCCACTAAGTTTTTCACCTCAGGTAGTAAATCCTGACATTGCACTTGCATCCACAAACTGGTGTACAAGTTCACCAGACACTATTGTCGTCGGTGATGGGCGTGCACGACAAAATGTTGATTTTTCTAGTGCATGTCGTGGGCATGACATCTGTTACTTTACAATTGGTGCTGATAAAGCTCAGTGTGATACTGCGTTTCGCAATAACCTGGGAGCAATCTGCCGTCAAGTTTTTCAATCTAATGTTCCGCTTCGAGGTCAATGTAATCTTAATGCTGATTTATACTACAATGCTGTTTCAGGTTCAGGAGTAGTCGGAACAATTACTGAAGGAATAGTCAATAGAAGCTTTCGTGATGCACAAAGAGAAGCAAACATCGTTAGTACTCGATTGGTAGAAAGGTTTCCAGGGGTAAATATAGAACAGCACTATCAAACCATTGCTTCCCAACTTGCCAATCGCCAAGCAAATGGGGAGTCTGTAACTCAGTCAATTGACAACGCTGTGAGTACTATTGCGGCAAACATAATTGCTGCAAGTGGAATTAATGGTCAATGGATTGGCTCATACACTTGTGGTCAAGGACGGCTCTTCCGGCTTTGCGCTGATAAGATAGCCTTATGCCATGCTATTACTAGGTTTCAGCCGCTTTGCAAATAGCATTTCGTAGCTTCTTATACAGTTTTAACCACGGATCCGGAAGAGCC
>JAAUSF010000195.1 GCA_012033255.1 Cyanobacteria bacterium RU_5_0 | reverse complement strand
CGCAAAACTTTGTGTTACTCCAAGTCAATAGAAATGCTGAGATACTCCATTCGGTTGCTACTTCACTACCTTAGATTTGGAGATGTGCCCGTTCCTGCCTGATTCATCCCACTATTCAGCAACGCCAGATGAGACTTGTAATTGCCACAACTCCTAAAAACCATCGCTTCGCGTTGCTAAATCCTTGAGTCGGCGTAGCAACCAGAGTCGGTGTTAATGCAGCCGTTAAACTCGTTGCATTGGGCGATTGAGGGGGATTGGTCGATTCTGAAGCGGGATAGGAACCGTTTATGGCAGATGGGCGAGGGATAATTCCATTAGAGACCGGAGAAGCGATCGGCTGGACAATATCTGGGTTGCTAAGGGGGGCATTGGGAAGTAGTGCTAACCACTCTGTCACTGTCTTCGGACGAAACTGCACTTCTACTGCCATTCCTTGCATCACTGCCCGATTAACCGCAACACTTAACCGAGGCAGCAAGTCACGAGGAGCAGGCATGGGCTGATGGTGGCGTAAGATTGACGCAACGGGCACTTGAGCCGTCAACAGGGTATAAAGGGTTGCGGCTAGCCCATAGACATCTGTGGCAGTGGTACGCTTTGCCTGAGACATATACTGCTCGATCGGAGCGTACCCTTGAGAAACCAGGCTGGTATGAGCTTCAACCGTATCCGGGGTGAATTCTCGTGCCGTCCCAAAGTCAATCAACACGACCTCTTGAGTGCCTTCCCGCAAAATAATATTTTGTGGCTTGACATCACGGTGCAGCAAGCCGTTCTGATGCACTACCTGCAAGGCTGCTCCAATCTGGCGGATGTAATGAATGGCGGCTGTCTCTGGCAAAGGATTTTTAGGAAAGATAACCTGCCTCAGCGTTTGCCCAGGAACATAATCCATGACCAAGTAGGGGACTCCATCTTCCATGAAAAAGTCGCTGACTCGCACAATATTGGGATGAACGCACAACGCCAACCGTCGCCCCTCATGCAAAAACTGCCGCTCCACTTTGGCACACTGAGGATGCTCTCGAATGGTTTGATTGAGGGTTTTGATAATGGTTTGATTGAGGGTTTTGATCACCACAGCTTGTCCTAAGTACACATGGATTGCTTTAAAAGTGATGCCGAAGCCTCCCTGTCCCAACTGTTGCTCCAGGACATACTTTCCATCTTGCAACGTCTTACCCACCCGCGTATTCATACCCCTCAATACAGTTGATGGTCTATAACGATTCAGAGATGCAACTCGTCGAGTCTGAGTCTAAAGGCTCATGATACAAGCCCAACCTGGTGTAGTGCCTCTCTACAGCGATGGAATTACTCAACTCTGCGGCGGAAATTCAGTTTGTAGGCTAATGAGTGTTCAAGTTGCATTACTCCATCTATCTGAGAACCTCAGTCGATCGCAAATTACACTTGATCCCCCCTTAACCCACTTTTCTCAAGGCAGGGCTGATTTATTGGAAGAAGGAAAATAGCTGGTGAATGTCGTGAGCGACTGCACGGATGCCTTTGGTAATGGAGGCAAAGCCATTGAGGCGAAACAAAAGTAGACTCCGTGAAAGCCCATAGCTAAGTGCTGAGTTCTGAGGACTGAGTGCTGAGTCAGGATTGATTGACTATGCACCAGATCGCTTATCTTGCGAAATCGCTCCAACGACTCCCTTGACTGCGCGTAGATAGTCGATCGGAGCTAGAAAAATCTGCATTCCTCGAATTCCTGCTGAGACCGAAATCACATCAAACGCTTCAATCCATTCATCTACGTAGACGGGATACTCTTTTTTACACGCTAAAGCGGTCACGCCTCCCCGGATATAACCCGTCAAGGGCTGAACTTCTTTAAGGGAAGCGGTGTCAACGTTTCGGTTGCCTGAAAGCTTCGCCAAGGCTTTTAGATCAAGTTGGGCATTACCGGGGATGACCGCGAGACAAATCCCGTGCGATCGCCTCGTACTACTAGTGTTTTGAACACTTGCTCAGGCGGCAACCCAAGCTTCTTCGCAACCGTTTCTGCTGCTAAATCCTCCGAATCGACCTGATACTCGTGCAATTCATAAGCAATGCTCAATGTGTCGAGAATGCGAACTGCGTTCGTTTTCATACCAATCCTACCAGTTGGCAGCATTTGATTGACTGGATGCTCTCGGATTCAGACCCCTCGCATCAGTTTGATTGAAACGCCCCAGGCAGGACTCGAACCTGCGACCAATTGCTTAGAAGGCAATTGCTCTATCCGACTGAGCTACTGGAGCAGCTTTGGATGCAGAGTTTTCTCTGAAGGAACCTTTAACAAATTTTCAAATCTGGGAAAAATAGAAACAGTGCGTTATTGTACACTAACCTCGTTCGTCCAACCAATATAGCATCAGGGTAGGCGATCGGGCTGTACTTTTAACTATCCTCTCACTCAGGAATTCTCTAATTAGTCTAATTAGATCCCATGCAAGTGTTATGAAGCCAGGACACTGAGGTAGTTTGATAACAGGTGTACACTAAAGACCATTCGCGTGACAACCCCAGATGAACAATTCTAAGTGAACAATTCAGGTGGACAATGGGTTTAGTCTTGGTGAGCCTGATTCAGTCCCCGACCCAGTGCATAGCAGTCTTTCAGTTTCTTAGGCGCGATCGCCGCTTAAGAGACAGAGATGTGTCCTCGACCCTGACAGGAGTCAATTGGTAGCGTCATGTTTATCTTAAAACGGCAGGATGTTGACATCTCAATGATTCAACACCCCAAAAAGGATCAGCAGATTCCGATTCTCCACTATCAGGGACAGACGTTTCGCTTGCTGAGCGTGTTCGGTGCTGCCCAAGAGGAGGATGCTAAGGCATTTTGGCGCGACCTGACCGATAACCGGGGCAAAGCTTGTGTCTTGTTGGAGGAGCCAGAACGATACAGTGTTTGGGGTAAGGTTCGCTTAGAACAGCTTACAGGCGATGGGACTGATCCACACGGCGATGAGAGCGGTGGTGAAACTGACCCATCGTTGATTCAAGCGTGTTTGCTGCTATTGCAAGCGGTCTACATCGACATTGAAGATTTGTTAGGTGCGAGGCAGGTAGGAGCCTTTCAAAAAGAAGTCACGACAGTCTTTTTACAATGGCGGTTTCCCCATGCTGAATCTCCGGGTGCGGTCAACCAATTGCTAACCGTTGATCCCTTGGCTTCCGCTCAGGTTCCCCCGTGGCAGGAACATCATCTTAATACTTTGTTGCAAGAACTGTATCGCTTAGGTAAGCAACATTTTGGCAATGCCAGTTTTACAGGGCGAGTCATGGATACATTACAGGATATGCCTGCCAAGGATCGGAATCAGTTTTTAGCATGGCTGAAGCAATCGCCAACGGGAAAGTTGTGGCAGGGTTGATGGTGATTCCATTGCAGATAAGCTCCGCTATGATTAATGGTTGAGTTTTAGATTGAGCAACGTCATGATGGATTACGGACTGACTCAAGCCAGCGAACTCAGCAAATTAAATTTACGAAGTAAAAGGGATTGGGGCTTAATTTTTGTGCCCATTGGGGATGATAATGAGAGGCCCAGGAAAAGCCTATCCCTATTCGCATTTTGAGGAGCAGCCCCCTTGATTAAGAGATCCTCACCTTCCAAATCAACCTGGTCTGTTCAATCTATTGTCCTGACGGCAATCACATGGGCAGTGGTTGCGCTGTTATTTTTCCTGCTGTTTAGTGTTTCAGGGCTAGCTGGAGAGCGTCCGGAATGGTATAGCATCACGACCTATATCTTGGAAGAAGGAGCGTTCTTGGGTGCGGGGTTGCTGTGTTTTCGCAATTGGCGCAGCAATCAGATGGTCAGTGGTCGATCGGTTTGGTTGGCGATCGGGTTAGCCATGTTCTCCTACTTTGTGGGCAACCTGTTTCTGGCGTATTGGGAAATTGCGCTAAACAACTCTCCTGCGGTGTCTCCAGGGGATTTCTTTTTCATCCTCACCTATCTCTTCTTAGGGTGGGGGATGTTACAGGCAGTCCTCTCGAAGCAAGTGAATTTGACTCTAGTGCAGTGGGCGATTTTAGCCGTGATTGCGGTAGCTGGAGTGGCGATCGCCATTGCTTTTATTCCTTCTCCTGATGAGGCGACGATCGAATCTGCCTCTCCGGCGATCGAACGGGTGAGTCCGGCGTCTCCATCGGCGTTGGCAGTTTCACCAGGAGCATCCCCAACAGCACCGCCGATCGCCAGTCCGGAACCCACTCCGGCTGAAGAAGTGGTTGGGACTCCAGATTGGGCGATCGCCCTTGAAGCACAATTGACCCCGCTTGCAAGCATCGTAGTCTGGCTCTACATCATTGGAGACGTAATTCTAGTCGTGATGGCAACGACGCTGTTATTGGCATTCTGGGGCGGAAGATTTTCGTTATCATGGCGCTGTATTGCAGCCGCGTCGTTCTGTTACTACATTGCTGATATTTGGTTTAACTACGCTACGAGCTATATCCCGGACTATCAAACAGGAGGATTATTGGAGGTATTTTTCATTTTTAGTGGGTGTTTGTTTGCTATCGGTGCGGCACTAGAATATGACCTCTCCACTCGTCGCCGTAGCTCCCGACGACGAAGTTAGTAATGTCCTATTTTAGTGTTCTACTTTTAGTGTTCTACAGTGGAGTAAGGGCGTTGGCAGTTTGTTCATTCATGGCTCTGTTGACGCAAGATTGTTATATTTGTTACAGCCCAATGGCTACTTGAGATCGCAGTTCGAGGAAGATTTCTGGAATGGCTCCTAAAAAACTGTCTGAATTAGATAAAAAAGACATCCTGCAACGCTATCGCCTAACCGACGAAACTACTGCGACCATAGCCAGTCGATATGGGGTCAGCACAAGTACGATCAGCCGGATTTTGAAGCAAAATTTTTCAGAAGAAGAATATGAAGGGTTGATCCACCAGAAGCGATCGGGAGCCAGAAGCCAAATTGAATTAGAGGTTGAGCCAGAACAAGAGGTGTTACCAGGGCTTAAATCTGAAATCGCGATGACGGTTCCGGCTGAACTGACGGAGAAAACTGAGCCGGAATTGGCGATGCCTTCGTTTCCTCAACGCCGACAGCGCAAACGAGTGATCCCTAGCCCGCTTCCAGAATCAAGACGGCTAGACCCTGAGCCATCTCAGCTTGAGCTTGCTTCGGTGGTTGAAGAATTGCAAGCAGACAATGGCGCAAAAGACCTGGATGCAGAAGGTTTTGCGGCTGATTTGATGGATGAAGAGTTGGAAGATGATCTTGACGAGAGCGAGCTAGACGACGATTTAGATGATGATCTGGATGACGATCTGGAGGATGAGGATGAGGATGAGGATGAGGATGACGATGATGAGACAGGATTAGCCGATGGATCGACTTTTTCTCCTGTCCAGATTCAGACTTCAGGGATAGTCAAAGTGCTGCCCCTCTCGGAGGCTCCGATTCCCAGAACATGTTATGTGGTGGTCGATCGCTCCTCAGAACTGATCACTCGCCCTTTGAGAGATTTCGCTGACTTGGGGCAGATTCCGGAAGGAGAAACGCAAGAGAAAACCCTGCCAATTTTTGATAATCATCGCGTGGCGAAGCGATTTTTGCGGCGGATGCAACGAGTTGTGAAAGTGCCGGATGGTCGGGTGTTCCAGAAGGTAAAGCCATATCTTCAGGCAAAAGGAATCACCCGCCTGCTGATCGATGGTCATGTGTATTCGTTGCAGTAGTCATGAGCATTGCCTCCTAAATGCCCCGTTTTAAAAGTTGATTTTTCGTGCGCTTCGCGCACGAAAAATCAACCCTTTCAACCAGTTTTAAAGCACGTCCTAGGAGGCTAGAAGGAATTTAAGGAATTTAACGGACGATCGCGGGCTGCTGAGAACCAAAGGTTTGGCGGATGCGATCGGCGATTTGTGGCGGTGTCAATCCCAAACTTGCGAAAGATTCGTCTGGTTTGGCGTGATCGACGAGCTTGTCAGGGATGCCAAGGCGGGTAATGGGAACGATGACCTCGTGGTCTAGGAGGGCTTCTGCTATGGCTGAGCCAAAACCGCCCATGATGCAGCCTTCTTCAAGGGTGACGACTCGCTTGATTTGCCGAGCCAATGGAACAATCAATTCAGTATCAAGGGGCTTAGCAAAGCGGGCATTGATCACAGTTGCTTCGATGCCATGCTCACTGAGAATTTCGGCGGCTTGCATGGCGGGATGCACCATAGAGCCGTAGCCGACGAGCAGCACATCGTCTCCTTGTCGGAGGATTTCGCCTTTGCCGATCGGTAAAGGTTCCCAACCATCTTCCATGAGCGGGACACCGTACCCATTGCCACGGGGATAACGGAGGGCGATCGGGCTGTCAGTATGGTTGACGCCAGTGACAATCATGCGCTGTAATTCGCCTTCGTCTTTAGGAGCCATCAACACCATATTGGGAATGCAGCGTAGATAGGCGATATCATACATCCCCTGGTGCGTCGGACCATCTGCTCCTACAACCCCTGCTCGATCCATGCAGAAGAACACGGGTAAATTTTGGATACAAACATCATGGACAATTTGGTCATATGCCCGTTGCAGGAAGGTGGAATAAATTACGACGACCGGGCACATTCCTTCGCAAGCAAGTCCGGCGGCAAGGGTGACAGCGTGTTGTTCGGCAATTCCGACATCAATATATTGTTTGGGAAGTTTTGCCTGAAGTTTATCCAAGCCTGTCCCAGTTGCCATCGCTGCCGTGATGCCGATGATCTTCGGATCGTTCTCCGCTAGCTTAGTGAGCGTGTGAGTAAACACCTTGGCATATTTGGGTGGCTTTGGCTTGCTGGGCGGCAGTGATTTGCCCGTTGCTAGGTTAAATGGTTCTTGGGCATGGTAGCCAACCTGGTCTTGTTCAGCGATCGCATATCCCTTTCCTTTCATCGTTACCACATGTACCAATACGGGACCCGGCTGTTTGTGGGCGTGTTGGAAGGTAGCAATCAATTCTTCCAGGTTGTGACCATCGATCGGACCCATGTAAGTGAACCCCAATTCCTCAAACACGGCTCCCACTTTGGGCACTGCCAGTCGTTTCATCCCTTCTTTGATGCGATTAAGTTCTGGAGAAAGGGAATCTCCGACAAACGGCAGATGCTTGAACTGCTCCTCCAGATTATCCGTGAGAAACTGCACTTGGGGGCTGAGGCGCATTTTGTTGAGATAGCGAGGGATTGCGCCAACGTTGGGCGAAATCGACATCTCATTGTCATTCAGCACCACCAACAGGTTTGTTTTGGGCAGGTGTCCGGCATGGTTGATCGCCTCTAGCGCCATCCCACCCGTCAGGGCACCATCCCCAATCACTGCAACGACCTTGAATTTTTCGCCTTGCATATCCCGTGCTAGCGCCATTCCTAGGGCAGCAGAAATGCTGGTGGAGGCATGACCGGCTCCGAAATGGTCAAATTTACTCTCACATCGCTTCAAGTATCCAGCGATACCGTCCTTTTGGCGTAAGGTGTGGAAACGGTTATAGCGTCCGGTGATCAGCTTGTGCGGATATGCCTGATGTCCCACATCCCAAATCACCTTGTCTCGATCGAGATCGAGGGTCTGATAGAGTCCTAAAGTCAGTTCGACCACCCCTAAGCCGGGACCAAGGTGTCCTCCACTGGTTGCAACGGTTTCCAGATGCTTCTCACGGATCTGACGAGCTATCTGTTTAAGCTGATGACTCGATAGATCGTGCAACTGGTTGGGATGGGTAATTTCGCTCAGATGCATATTGAGTCGATACCTCTCAATGGATGTTGAATCGGCTATTGATATTCTTTCACTGTAGGGCGATCGGGGGGCAGATTAGCAAAGCTTTTAGGGATGATAAGGAATTCTTTTGGGCAAAAGCCGAGGATATGGAGCGATCGTCCGTTATGAACCGTACTCAACTCTAGACCAGGGACAATTTCGATCGGATGACCGTCTGCGGCGATGAAGGCTTCATCCCAATCGGAGCAGGTGTCATGCTCTAGGGGAATTGGGGATCGGGAATCGGGAATTGACGCCATGTACAACTTGTTGATGTTCCTTGTGGGATGGGTTACCTATCACCTATCACCTATTACCCATTACCCATTACCCATTACCTATCACCTATTACCTATTACCTATTACCCATTTTCTGTGTAATCGGGATAATCAAATCACGATCGCCTGTGTAGAGATTAAACGATTCTTAAATTCTCTCAATTCAATGTTCATGGCGTATCCATTTTTTGCCTTTCAAGCATCTGTTAGACAATCCGGACTGATAGAGTGTATTTCTTCAAAACTTTGAACTCTGGTAAAAAACTGCTCAAATTTAGAAAAACACTCTTAAACTTGTGGCAAATAGGAACTGAGTAGAGGAGAATACAATAGGTTTAACGTCTGACTCGTGCCCTCGGTACACACAATGCAGGAATGTAAATACGTTTAATACATTCTTGGATAGACTTTATATTTGAGGTAGTGGCTTTGGGGTAGCCAGCATGAGGGAGAATCTTTAATCACTTGGAAGGCTAATTTCTGATGACTACTCGGACAACACCTCCTTCTTCTCAAGGCTATAGATTCCCTGATTCAAAAGTTGTTCGCTATATTGAAACTTTGAGAAAGATTCAGTTTAGTGGACAACTGATCTGGATCGCTCCAGGCGATGAAAAAAAGTGGAGTTTTTATCTCTACTCAGGTCGCATTTTCTATGCAACAGGTGGAACTCATCCTGTTAGGCGATGGGCAAGAAACTTAGCGACCTACTGCCCTCAAAATTCAGCCAAATATTACACAACTGCAACAAGATCTTCGCAAAATTTCTCCGGCTGATCTAATCGTTT
>JAAUSF010000044.1 GCA_012033255.1 Cyanobacteria bacterium RU_5_0 | reverse complement strand
AAGAATCTACCAATTCGTAGGATGGGCAAAGGGTCTTACCCGTGCCCATCGTCAGCCAGAATAATGGATGGGCACGGATGCCTTTGCCCATCCTACGCAGGTATTTTATCTGTCGGAAATCTCCTTAACTGTTCAAGTTTGATAATCGGGAATTAGATGACGGATAAAAACGCCTACTTAGGAAACTTCGTTTAAGAGATGACAATTTTATGAGTAAATCTGCTAAGAGCTTGACTGGACGACCTCGCAGCATTGAAGCGGATCAAGCCATTCTGCAAGCCGCTCTTGAACTGTTAGCCGAAGTGGGTTATCAAACGATGAGCATTGAGGCGATCGCTTCCCGTGCTGGAGTTGGCAAAGCCACAATTTATCGGCGCTACACCTCCAAAGAAGAACTTGTCGCCGATGCACTCGCAAGCGCCAGGGAGAAACCTATCATTCCGAACACAGGCAGCTTTAAGGAAGATATTGGATTCATGCTTGAGCAAGCGGCTAAAACTTTCGATACTGTTGGACGGCAAACCCTCGCCCTCACTATCAGTAGCGCATCCAGTAGCCCTCAATTTGCTCAAATCTACTGGACAAAATATATGCAGCCTCGTCGCAAAGCCTTCGCTGAAATCTTTGAACGGGCAAAAGCTAGAGGTGAAATTCGATCGGATCTCGACACCGAATTAACGCTCGATTTAATGATGGGTTCAGTATTGTATGCCGTTGTATTTCGTTCTGATACCCCGATCGAACCGCACATCCGTCGTGTCATGAGTTACCTCTTTGCAGATACCGATCGCTGCGATGATTCGGCAACGGAGGGTTAACTCGGTGCTGACTCAAATGCCAAAAGCCTTTTAGCTGATTACTTCCATCAATCGCAAGCATGCCACTGTTGCAAACAGCAGAAACAGCCCGCCGCCGATCGCCGTAATCTTGCGTTCCGAAATTCGACCACATACTAAACGACCACACATCACCGCGATCGCGGCACATATAGCGTGTCCCAAAATTGCTCCCGCCGTGACTCCAAAGGGATTATTGGCAGCCGCAAGGGCGATCGTCGTGAATTGAGTGCGATCACCCCACTCGGCTAAGAATGTCAGTCCGAAGGATTGAGTGACGATCGCCAATTTGTTTCGTCGTCGCAGCTTTGCTTCTGCTTGCTGAATGGCTTCTGCGGCTTCTTCTTGTCCCTCCAGGCTAGGTTGGGTCGGCATCTGACGGGCATCATAGAGCAGCTTTAAGCCAAAGCTGAAGAACAGCAAGACTTCTGCCCATCGAACATAAGTATTGGGAAGCAGACTAGCCGCCTGTCCGACAAGGACAGAAAGAATGGTCATCAGGGCAAGGGCCGCGATCGCGCCAACAAACACCAACCGACGAGAATGACGCATTGCCAAAATCGCCGCGATAAAGAAAGTTTTATCGCCCAATTCAGAAATCGTAATCAGCAAAAGTCCGGCAGTAAAAGCAGTTAACACATCAAGTTCCTCTGAAAGAATCGACTCTGAGTGAACTTGATGAGAATGCTTAAAACCCCTCACCAAGCTCACATCAAATCTGTGAACTCAGTGAAGGTCTCGCTTGCAGAGAGTGATGAGTTTTAAGCGTTGGATTTTAAGTTAAATCTTTTCATAACTTAAAATTCAAACCTAAGAACTCAAACCTCCTAACTTTATATAGCTGTCGCCATCAGTTAGGACATCGGGATTAAAGGGGATGTGGAGGCTTCGCCCCCAGCCAGTGGAACCCCTGCACCCCGCCCTAACCCAAGTGGCTGTCGCTATAACTCTGTCACCTAAGCCAGGCTCATCACCAGTATGTTGACTTAGATGGGCTGATTAGAAATTAACCAGCAGCTACTCCCCTTCATTTCATAGCCAAATTTACTTTCTTCTCAGGGCAGTGTCAATAGCCTGCCCCGAAGCATACCTAGCCCATGAATTAGCAGCGGCTTGCCCTTGCCCCGTTGAACGTCGTGCATTTTGCTACTCGCCGTAAACCACAACAGGAACTCGCTTATAGGCAGGAGTGCCCGATCGCGTCTCCGTTCTTGCCTTAAAGATGACATTCACCTCCGGGTAAAACATCAACGCCGCTCCTTCGCGCACGGCTCCATAGATCACTTCAACGTTCTCTAATTTGCCTGCATCTCCTTGAACGGTGGCGCGATCGTGTTCGGATAACCCTGCTTTTTCTGCATCGAGCCGATTCATCAAAATGCAGTGACGATGAGGCATCCCCCGATATTGGTCGCCGATTTTATAGACAACCGTGTTGTGCTGAGAATAGCTGCGTCCGGTCATCAGTGCCAGCACGATACCCTGTGTTGATGGAACGCCAAAGTCTTCGGGTTTGGGTAAGCTGAGGGTCGGTAGCGGTGTGGTGAACATGCTTGCCTTCCCCGATGGTGTTTTGAAGTGGGGTTCGGTCACAATTCGCCCTGAAATCGTGAACTCTTCTTTGGTATCGTCGATCGCCCCGATCTTTTCATAACCAGGAATGGTTTGGGCGATCAGGTGCCGCACATAGCGAGTATCTTGCATTTTGCGCCAATCAACGGGATACTCTCCCAGTAATCGATGCGCTAATTCGGTCAGAAACTCGACTTCTGAGATCAGATCGGCATTTTTGAGGTGAGTTTTGCCTTCATCATTGAGTCGCACAAAGTTATTGCCCGACTCTACTGTGGTTTTGTGGGGATTTTCAAACCGATTTAGCACCGGAATGATGATAGTCTTCGTTTTTGCCAATCCGTGAAAATGCCCCAGGTTGGGTTTGGTTGCCAGGTAGATGATCGTGTCGATGTTGCCCAATGCCCGCTTTGCCTGAGTGTGGTCAGGATTTGCACCGTAGAGATTACCACCAACGCAAATCAGGCTGTCTACGTTGTGGTCATCTGCCGCTTCGATCAGATCGCGGGTGTGATAGCCCTTGGGTAGATTAAGCGATCGCCCTAACAATCTCTCCAACGCCTGCTTAATTTCCTCTTTGAGTTTTACTGTCACACCCATTGAGCCAAAGCCCTGCACGTTGGAGTGTCCCCGTACAGGCATCACACCCGCTCCCAGCCTTCCGGCATTGCCAGAAATTAGGGCAGTATTGGCAATACTGTAAACGTTATCAACGCCGTTAGTATGTTGCGTAATGCCCATCGCCCAACCAAACACCACACCCTTTGAAGTGCCAATGAGAGTGGCGGCGGTTTCGATATCTGCTTGTGATACCCCGCAGATTGCCGTAATCATTTCCCAGGAAGTCGATCGCGCCTGTTCTAGCACCGCTTCCCATCCTTCAGTGTAGGACTGAAGAAAGTTCTGGGCGACTCTGCCTTGTTCAATCAGGGCTTTTTGAATTCCCGTAAACAACGCCACATCGCTACCCGGAATCGGTTGCAGATACAATGAGGCAATTTCAGAACCAGGAATCAGAGATTTAACCGGAAAAGCAGGGGAGCCAAATTTGACTAAGCCAATCTCCATGATCGGATTAATCACAATCACCGTGCCACCGCGATCGCGCAACTTAATCAACTCATTCATCAAGCGCGGATGGTTGTAAGACGAATTTGCCCCCGCCAGCACCACACAATCTGACTGCTTCAAGCTTTCCAAACTGACGATCGAGGTATTTGTGCCAAACATAGCTTTAAGCGCCGTTGTGGAGGGCGCATGACACAAATCAGAACAATCTGCCAGATTATTAGAACCGAGGGTTCGCAGCATCAGTTGCAACAAAAACGCCGCCTCGTTGGAGCCGCGACCCGAACTGTAGGAGGCAAGCCGTTCTGGGGGTTTGCGAAAAGCATCGGTGGCGATCGCATAGATCTCATCCCAGGAAATGCGCTCATAGTGAGACTTACCAGCCCGTAGAATCATTGGAAAACTTAGTCGTCCCAAGCGATCGGCTTCCAGAGACGAGAGTTGTTGCAGTTCCGCGATCGAACGAGTATCAAAAACATGAGCCGGAATTGCAGGCTTAATTTCCGACGCGATCGCCTCGACGCTTTTCATACAGCGTTGCAGCTTTTCCCCTTCCTCGTTAGTAAACCCACCTTTTTGTCCGCCTGTACCCCAGGAACATGAGAGACAGGCACTCTTGTGGAATAAGGTTTTCCAAAGTTTTGCACCTTCTGGAGACAGCGTGTGCTTTGCCCAATATTCGATCACGGGCAACCCGCCCCCAATGTCGGGTGTGTCTTCATTGGTTTGGTTAAAGGGAGGAGTAGGTTGGATCGATTGGGAATGAGTGTCCATGGTAGCAGAGGCGGCAGGGGAGACAGAGTTACTTGTCAGCGTACCATAGCGTAAATTACCCACATTTGAGTATTCGTCGGCAGATAGATTTTTGCTTTTGTGATCGCACTACGTGCCAGCCATTCAGTTTTTCAACGGCACTTATGGTAAGCTTCTCTACGCTTAACCTGCATCAGCGGATGGTTAAAATGCCCATCCCACCAGAACTCTGAGGATTTGTATGTGCAAATTAAAAGTGGTTTAGCTTACGACTTGCCAGAGGGGTCAGCCGCGTGAACCAAGTCAGGCTTTTCCTTAAGAGGGGGACGCTCGATCGTTCGCTCGGCAGTAGGGCGCTCGTGACGCTTTGCAGTGTCGATCTGCACAAAGCCACCCGTCTCAATTGAGCGATAAAGTGCCCGAATGATTTGGACATCAATCAGCCCCTCTGTCCCTGATGGCTCTGGCTCTTTGTTTTGCAGAATGCAGTCGGAGAAATAAACAAACTCAGCAGCAAGCTGATCATGCGATTCAAACGATCGCTCTTGCTTCTCACCGTCGATCGTCAAAATATGCTTCATTTCGCCTTGAGTGCTATAAGCCGGGTCAGCCCGCAAATCGCCTTTCGTGCCGACAACTTGATAGGTAGAGACCTTCGCTGCACCAAAACTACAGGTAAAGGTTGCTAAGCGATCGCCTGGAAAGCGCAGAATCGCACTCGTCATTTCATCAACTTCACGAAATCGCTCCTCTCCATTATTAGCACTAGTTGCAAACACCTCGATCGGTTCATCCTGAAACAGATACCGAGCCGCGTTGATGCAGTAGATGCCAATGTCATCTAACGTGCCCCCACCTTTCTCCTTCTCAACGCGAACGTTGCCTGCTTCAGTTTGTTGCGTAAATATCGAGTTGAAGATGCGCGGTTCCCCAATTTTGCCCGATCGCACTGTTTCTACAGCTTGCAAGTTGGCTTCTTCTAAATGCAAGCGGTAAGCAATCATCAGCTTCACAGTATTGTCTTTGGCAGCCTGGATCATTGCCTCGCACTCATCTACAGTGATTGCCATCGGCTTCTCGCACAAGACATGAATGCCAGCATTAGCGGCTCTCACCGTATACTCGCGGTGCAGGTGATTAGGTAGAGCAATGTAAACTGCATCTACTTCACCACTCTTGAGACAATCCTCGTATTGTTCATATGAGTAAGTGTGCTGAATGTTATACCGCTTGCTAAGTTCTTCCCGCTTCGTCGGATCATCTGAGACAAGAGCAACTAGTTCAGAGTTTTCAGCATGGTCAAACGCTGGCATCGCAGCAGCTTGAGCAAACCAGCCCAAACCGACGACAGCGTAACGAATTTTGCGGCTAGTGGATGCAGTTTGAGTCATTGCCATAGTTCTCCGATTTAGTACAGCTAGGTTTTCTCAAGGTTCACCTGCAACAATAAGAAGTAAGAGCAATCTTCTCCTCTCACTTTGGAAGGAAACTGTTTAGCGATCGCTTCATTACAAAATCAGAAGAACGTATTTGAGAATACACAAATCGGCCCCCTATAAATTTTTCCCACCTGTAAATTTTTGTTGGTTTTGCAATCGGTCGGGGCAGACCCACGTGGCTGCCTTCTAAGCCAAGGCAGCCACGCAGGGATTGCCTCTACACCACGCCATATATCAACAGAAAATTTACAGGTGGAATTTTTTGTTAATTTCACAATCAGTAGGGGCAGATCGATCGATTTCACAATCAGTAGGGGCAGATCGATCGATTTCACAATCAGTAGGGGCAGATCGATGTGTCTGCCCCAGAAAAAGCCCGTTTGAATGTTGATATTCCAATGGAATATTCCACATCTAGACAGTCAATCTGGTGCTTTGTCAAACAAGATTTGATGGGTAATGGGGGCGTTGCCCCCACGCAGGGGTTTCACCCTTGCACCCCGCAAAACAAAAATGACAAACTACTAGTTGCAACGCTATATCTAGCACCTGACAAAATTGATAAATACTTAAAAGGTTCAAACGCTGTGATATCGACGTAGGAAGCTTTCCAGTGTTTCAAGTTTGAAGTCAAATATTGATTCTAATGTATCGATCTCCGCTCGCGAACAGAAAAACTCATTGGCAAGTAGTGTTCGTAATGTCCCTAATGCTTTCTGGGCATCTGGACTGAGCCATCCTAATGCCGATCGAACGCCATCCAACACAATGAGCGGAGGATTAATGACGATCGGCTCCCGATTAAAGATTCGACCGAAAATCTGAGGAATATCCGATCGTTGCAAGATTTCTGGTCCTCCAACAGGGAGAATTTGATTCAATGCACCTTCCTTCGTGACAGATTCCACAGCGATCCGAGCAAGATCATCAGTGCTAACAATAGACGCACGAATTTGAGGATCACCGATCAGCAGGTAAATTCCTGTTTGACGAAACCGCTCTGCCAGGGGCAACAGACTAGAGGCAAACCCAGATGGACGTAGGATAGTATAGTTTAATCCACTGGCTTTAAGATACTGTTCAACAGCCCATTTCGCCTTGAATACAGGGGAGTCTTCATAGCCTCGATCGGCTCCTAACACCGAAATAAACACAAAATGCTGGACACCTACCGCTTTCGCTGCGTCGATCAGATCAACATTTGCCCGATAGTCTAAGGTTTGGGCATCTCCACGAGTCGAAGCATTGGAGCCGTGAGTACTGATGATATACTGCGCTCCCTGACAGGCTTTCTGAATATCTCGCTCCGATCGCAGATCTCCAATGAAAATCTCTGCGCCTCGCTGTTCCAGTTCTCCGTAGGCTGCTGTTAGGCGCACGAACGATCGGACAGCCATCTCTCGCTCTCGTAGCCGTCGGACAATTCTACGACCCAATCCGCCCGTTGCTCCAGTCACTAGAAACATGGTGTTATCCTCCTCAGTGGATCTGTCCTAACTCTCAAATCGAGCTAGCAATGCTTCCTGCGACAAACTCGGCAGTTGCAGAATGAATAAGGTGTACTCTTCAGTAGAGAGTTGCAGAATCGGTTCGATCACGTTGGACAATCGATCGTCTATTGAACCAAAACGCAACCTCAACAGGCTTTCTACAGTAGTGCGACGCTCTTCCTGTCGTCCTTCCTGTCGTCCTTCCTGTCGTCCTTCCTGTCGTCCTTCCTGTCGTCCTTCCTGTCGTCCTTCCTGTCGTCCTTCTCGCAAGCCTTCTTGCAAGCCTTCTTGCAATCCTCGTTGTCGTCCTTCTTCGAGTCGTTCTTCCAGTTGTTGTAGGTATAGAGGGGATAACTTCATAAGCAACTCTCGGTCTTCTCGATTAAGATCATTTCCTGTCTCTATGCTAATCTTCCAGCTAAATAGTAGATCGAGGGTTCTGGTACGAAGAAGATTTTCTCTTGGTAGGGAAACCAGTTCATCAATTGCTTGTTGTTGAGTGGCTCCTTTGCCCAATATCCTTAACCAAAGGGTATCAGGTGTGCGAGGCAAATGATTGATAGAAACGATCGCAGCTTTAAAGAAATCTCCAAGAAAATAGATTCCTGGCAACCAGCTTGATTCATCTAGTTCTGCCTTGAATCCACTGAGTAACGTCTCTGATGCTGAGCTTGCCAGAATCCAAAGTTTTGGTAAATCAGTTTCCTGAAGGCGATTATCATTCCGTCTCGCCTGACGTTGCAATTCTGCTTGAGTTAAGAACAGTTTCAAAAGGCAATCCCGTACTTCCGTTGGAGTCGGTGGGTTGCGAAAAGGCTCCAACAAGCAGAAGCTTGATGCAATCCGACCTAATGATCCAAGTGTTTGAGGATCTTCAGCCGTTTGCGGGTTGGGTAAAAACAGAATATCAACTTGTCTGGCTTCTCCTGGTACCTCTTTGCTAACATTCACCTCACCGAATGGGGATAACAACTCTTCCAAGTATTGCTTTGAAAACTGATCGTGCGGCGTCCGAGTCATGCTCCCAATTCCTTATCCCCACTTGCCAATTCATGATTTCTTGAAAGCTGTTTGTGTAGCAGTAATTGTCGGGGACGCTTAAGTAACCAACTGATGGGGTTAACGTCAACGCATAAGATGCGATAACCCGATCGCTGGTAGAGCCGTCTGGCATGGTGATTATCCTCTAAGACATGGAGATAAATATCCTGGAAGCCCCAGTCTAGAGCAATTCGATCGCACATCTGCAACAACTGCTGGGCAATTCCTTGACGGCGATAATCGGCATGAACTGCCAAATTGGAGATATAGAGATAGCGGGGTGCCCGAACCGAGCAAAGGGCACGAGTGCGTTGAGAAATTTCGACTGTGCCGATCGGACGATCCGAACTATACGTTGCCCCTAAATAGGGAAATCCTAGCGCCTGATGCTTGCACATGACATCGGCATCTGTGCCTCGTAGTACGGCTACCAGACAGGCATAATGGGCCGATTTATGAGTTTTAGCAGCATGAAGACGGCTGCGGAGATCTTCATAAATTCCCATACGGAGTACTGGATAGAACCAACCTAGCCATCCGTATTGAGTATGAAAGCTACTGGCTAAAACATCCGCTAGACCGATCAAATCTTGCGATCGCACCGTTCGGATAAAAAATGAAGAATTTCCAGACGTGAGAAACGTGAATTTTTGTTCGTGAGGCAACGGAGATAAGGCATCTGTAGAAGAGCTAGACATAGGATTGCGGGGAGGTATGCCCCTATTTTAGTCCTGAGATTTAAGACTAGGGGCTGTATATAGAGACTAGACCTCGCATAGCCATCTCGTGGTGGCAATTTAATTCTGCCAAATCAAAATGCTCCGAATTAGCCCCTCGATCGTCTTCCGTCAATTTTCTCACCATCTCGTTTCTGACTTCATTCGCTGGTAGTCTCCTATATAAATTGGGCACCCTGAATGTAGGTGGAGCTAACGGATGAGTCATGAACAGCGATCGATGGATAGTAGAACAGACGCCTATGATTGAGAATGGGCGAACCCTGAGTAGCTTGCTGTTGGCAATCTCGATCGGTTGTCATGCTAGAACGAGCCGTTGCTCAACGCTCCACCGACCTTTGGGTGCATTTCAGACCAACTCTATCCCGACTCAGGGTTAATCAGCCAGTGACAGCCTAGCAATGAACACAACTCAGAACAGGAAATTGAGGCATTCCCTGTCCAGCCTTCCGAGTGATGGGGAGGTGGAATCAGAGGAGGACTTCTTTTCATCTAACTGCCCTCAGGAGGAGAGCGGTGCATGAAATCTCCGGTAAACAGTAAGCCGATTATTCTGGTCGTTGATGATGAGCCAGACAACCTCGATCTGCTCTATCGCACCTTCCATCGAGAGTTCAAGGTACTGAGGGCAGAAAGTGGTCCTGCGGCTTTGGAGATTTTGGAGAAGCAAGGCGAAGTGGCAGTGATCATTTCTGATCAGCGCATGCCCTACATGAGCGGCACCGAGTTTCTTAGCCTGACCGCTACACGGTATCCCGACACGATCCGCATTATTCTGACAGGCTACACGGATGTCGGTGATCTCGTCGATGCGATTAACTCTGGTAAGGTCTTCAAGTATGTTACCAAGCCGTGGGATGACGAGGAATTGAAGGCGGTTGTGCGGCAAGCTGTTGATACGCACAATGTCCTCAAAGCCCGGACGCACGAACTCCAACGGACGCTACGCCAAGAAACACTTCTTAACGCTGTCACGCACACAATCCGCAGTGCCCCAAGCTATCGGGAGATCCTTCAGACGATCGTTGAAACTGTAGGGCATATGTTTGAGGTAGACTGCTGCATTCTCCGTCCCTTCCAGGATGGACAACCGGAAGAGGAGTGGTTTGTATACACCGCACAACTTCCTCAACTCCATACAGACGTTTCCTCGACTGAACAAATCTCATCACGTCTTCAACCGTGGGACAAAAATACTCTTGCTCACACCGTTTGGGAAACTCGCGAAGTTTTGGTAATTTCGGATGCCCAAACCCATGAGCAGATCCAAAATGAACCCACTAGACAGCGACAGCAGGCATATCAGCGATCGAACATTGCTTCCAGTCTGATTGTTCCATTGATCTTCCAGCAAGAACTGATGGCGGTGCTAGCGTTGCACCAATGTCATCAACCGCGCCTCTGGCAAGATGACGAAGTGCAGTTGATCGTCATGGTGGCAGATCAGGCTGCTCTCGCATTGTCCCAAGCACGGGCATATGAGCGAGTCAGGGCACTCGCTAAACGGGAAGCTTTAATCAACACAATCACGGCAGCGATTCGTTCTAGCCTCGATCCCCAGGATATTTTTGCCGCTATCACCCAACAGTTGGGGCAGGTGCTTCATGCCGATGGTTGTGCTTTATCACTCTGGACAGCAGAAGATGAGTATGTTCAGTGTGTTGGGTTGCATGATGCGACTCAGGGGACGACCGCAGGCAATTATGCTGTCCTTGCGTCTGATCAGGCGATCGAGATGAGTTGGATTAGTGGCAGGCGTGAGGCGGATGATCATCCAAGCCGTCCCCAATTACCACAGTCGGTGGTACCGATCGAAGGCAACCCAGTCTTGAAACAGGTGTTACTGACTCAGGCTCCAGTGGTTATTGATGACCTGAGCCAGCACCCGGAACTGAACACGCCAGATTTACCATTGCGATCGCCCGCCCGCGCCCTGCTCGTCGTTCCGTTGCTTTACAACGGCGAGATTATCGGCAGCATTTCACTGCGTCAAGTGCGTGAGTCCCGGCGTTGGCTGCACGATGAAGTGCAACTGGCACAGGCAGTTGCCGCTCAAGCGGCGATCGCGGTTCAGCAGTCCCGTCTTTACCAAACGACTCGTCAGCAAGCAGAGAAATTGTTGGAACTCGATCGCCAAAAACCGAATTCTTCCAAAATGTTTCTCACGAATTTCGCACCCCTCTGACACTGACCCTTGGACCCTTGGAATCAGCAGTAGAGAAAGCAGAAGGGCTTTCCTATGAACAATCGGTCATTGCGCTGCGAAACTCCCGTCGTCTATTGCGGTTAGTCAATCAACTGCTTGATATTCAGCGATTGGATGCCGGACGAATGCAGCCGACGTTCCGCCCCTGCAACTTGCTGGATTTCGTGATTCACATTGTAGATTCGTTTCGTCCCTATTGTGAGAAGAAACAGATCACGCTCACCACTCGCCTACAAGAGTGTCCGCCGATTTACTTAGATTTAGAGAAATTTGATAAAGTACTCTACAATCTCCTCTCGAATGCCATTAAATTCACTCCAACAAGCGGAAGTATTGAAGTGAGCTTGCTACCCTCTGGAAGTTACTGCTTGATCCAGGTGAACGATACAGGGATTGGAATTCGCTCTGATCAAGTTCCCCATTTGTTCGATCGATTCCGTCAAGCCGATGGCTCTGAAAGTCGCAGCCACGAGGGTAGTGGATTAGGGCTGGCTCTCGTCAAAGAATTAGTAGAACTGCATGGTGGCAAGGTGACGGTTGAGTCAGAGTATGGTAGTGGCACCACATTTACTATCTGGCTCCAAAGCGGTATAGCTCATCTGCCGCTTGATCAAGTGAACAACATTCCGGCTGAACTTGAACAAAGTCGGGCAACTATAGAACTGGCAGATGTTGAAACAGAATTGCAAGAAGCTGCCCTGGCGGATCAACTGGCTTCAACGACCGTCGTGACGCTATCTCAATCGGTCAATATAGGACAGACTGCATTGGCTGCTAAAATTCTTGTCGTGGAAGATAATGCTGATATGCGGAGCTATGTCTGCGGTGTCTTGCAACAGGCGGGGCACGAAGTTTATACCGCACGTCATGGTGCGGAAGGGTTTCAGGTGGCACGATCGCTCCATCCTCATTTGATCGTTACTGATCTGATGATGCCGTTGGTGTCAGGCTTGGAGATGATCCAAATGATTCGACAGGATGAAAAACTGCGAGGAACGCCGATCGTCTTGTTGACCGCAAAGGCCGATGAAGATACGCGAATCGAAGGAACTGAAAAGGGAGCCGATGCTTATCTATCGAAGCCGTTCAACGATCGCGAACTTCTGGCTGAAGTCCGTAACCTGCTGGCACTCAAGGAGAATGAACGCAAAGTTGCTGAACTGAACATCTATCTCACAGAATCCGTTCTGCGTCGTTTTCTGCCGCCTACTTTGGTAGAAAAAGCAGCAAGAGGTGAACTGTCGCTGGATCTACGTCCTGAACCTCGCATGATCACCATTTTGTTCAGCGATATTATCGGCTTCACGCAGTTGTCGAATACATTGCGATCGCGCCGTGTTTCCGAACTACTGAACGACTATCTCACCGAAATGACCCATGCCATTTTTGAGCATGGTGGCACAGTCGATAAATTCATGGGCGATGCAATTTTGGCAATCTTTGGCGCACCGGAAGAAATTAGCCCTAATGAACAAGTGAAACGAGCGATCGCGGCTGCCCGCCAGATGTACCGCACTCTAGCGAAGCTCAATGAACGCTGGCAAGCACAAGGAATTAATCAATTGGTGCAGTTTCGCTGTGGCATCCATCAAGGTACTGCTGTTGTTGGAATGTTTGGTGGTGCAGAACGAGCAGACTATACAGCGATCGGTCCCAGTGTTAATATTGCCGCTCGGATTCAGGAAGCAGCAGAACCCAGTTCAATTCTTGTGTCAGCTGCCGTAGCAGATTACTTAGAATTAGAAGAAGATGCGATCGCCAAATACAGCCCTCTTACACTAAAAGGTGTGGATGAAACTGTTCTCACCTTCTCGATCCATCCCGATTTGGAAAGCCGAGCCAAATCCAGGAGTTAGCGCCCCAAATGTTCAGACTTACGCCTCAAAGGTGTTAATTCAGTGTTTGATATCGGGTTCCCAGTCTGCGATCGTTTCCAGCTTCCCGCTTTCAAGGTAGGGCTTCAGAACTCAGCACTTAGCTATTCCCCTTCAATGTGCGCTACGAAACTGACGCCACCCTGATCTGCTGCTAAGCTACAAATAAATCAGGTGAAAGATTGATCAATGCAGCCTGTGTAGGCTGCTTTTTGTCGCCGAACCTTGAGTCTTAGGTTAGGGAGCGATCGTTGCAGAATTCCTAGTGATTTAACTGAACTATTAGCGGAGCCAAATTATTGCGCCACAATTGCTCCAAGTGTGTAGCAGGCATTGTTAAGTACAGTACATCACCAGGGTTTAGTTCAACATCCAGGAGATTCCAACCATGAGTCGTTTGTCGCTTTGTCTCAAGAAAAAGCGGTACGAGGTCGGAATCCATTGCGATATCCTTGATCAGTTTGCCGCAAAACGGATGGGCGGGTGTGATCAAGGTAGACAGGGCTACCCAGAGGATATTGGCGGTCATGCCGTTGCCTAATACTCGTCCACCCAGCGCCGCCGCCGCGAAAGAAGGAGCCGCCAACTCTACCGGACTTAAAACCGCTTCAAAGTCGAACACTTGCTGTGCCAGAGGCGCAAATTGAGGGTTTTGATTTCGCACAATCACGGGCACTTTAGGGGCTAACCCTTTCACCGTGAGGGCGATTTCTAAATTCACCACATCGCTATTTGTGACAGCGAGAACAGCGGATGCCCCTGTGACATGGGCAGCTTGGAGAATGGTTGCAAGATTTGCATCGCCTTGAATAACAGGGACTCTGAGCGATCGTGCCACATTCAAAAACCGATTGGTGGGATCACGCTCAATCACAACGGTTTCAAATCCATTGGCGCGGAGTTGGTTCAAGATTTGTACTCCGACGCCGCCCAAGCCGCAGATGACAAAGTGATTTCGATGCGGAACACGAGCCGTATCCCAGAATTCCCGAAAGCGGGTGCCCAAAATAAAATCATTCAGCAGTGCGTAGAAGATCCCTACGACCGCTGCTCCGATTAGCATCATCAAGACGGTGAAGAGTTTAATGTCATCGGGTGCTTTTTCGGCAACATCTTCACCCCCACCGGCTCCTGTAATCATTCCAACGGAGAAGTAGAGGGCATCAATGACAGAGATATGCGCGTTTGCGGCTGTGTAAGTGAGTGTTGCAATGATGATTGTTACTAGAAGAATGAATGTGACGACGATCGCGGGTCGGATGTGCTGCTGGAAGTAACGGAAACTCATGAAAACGCTTAACATTTTCTGGCGAAAATTTCGGCGCACGGCTTGACTTTGAGGCTGCGTGGCGATGATCAGTCGATCGCCCACTTGCAGAGTCTTGCCACACAGCACGGCGGATACTAAGTCCATTTGGTTGTGAGCAGGCAGGTAATAAATCAGCATCCGAGAGCGGTCTTCCCAGAGTTCGCTGAGCTTGCGTCCGCGCCACGGATGATGATCGTCGATATACTCTTCTCGGATGGGCCAAGTTTGGTTGAATAAACGCAGTTGCCCGATCGCCCGTTTGCCCAATGCCGCAAATGCAAATACGGGAGCCGACAGTGCCGCAACGCTCATAGAGAAATGATCCGGAAGAATATGATCAAGGCGATCGCCCAAACTGGCATTAAACAATCGATTGACAATCCGAATTCGAGGATTAAGGACTCGTGCTTGTGTCAGTGCTGCCAGATTCAAGGCATCATCACTGGTTGCCAATACCAATGTCTGGGCATCTTGAATGCCTGCGGCGATTAATGTTGCTGCCAAACACATATCTCCAATCACCACACTGCCTGCTGCAATCTCAGGTTCTAAGAGAGGATAGGGATGGTTGTTGATGCCCACAACCATCGCGCCTTGCTGTTTTAACAAGCTGTAAACCTTATACCCAGTTCGACCCAAACCACAAACAATTATCCGGGGCTTCATATAGTTGAGGAAGCTAGCGAAACCATCAAGTATCGGCATTTTGCCCATAAACCCCTATTGTTGAGATTTCAAATGTTTAGAACTGTAGCTGATAACACGACGTTACAAATTTTTAACTAAAATTTTGTCGCCTTATCAATTACGTGTTGGTTGGTTGTTATGGCTGTAGTCAGCTAAGTTAGGATACGGACATTTTTGTGGGGCGGCTTCGCCGCCCCACAAAAATGTCCGTATCCAATAGGGCTATCGCTATATTAGAGTCCAATTTTGATGCAGAAATGTTCAATTAGATACAGACTAATTTGTAATCAGTTGGTAGGGCATAGGTTGAGCTAACTGTTATATTTGTCGCAACTTTTGGACGAGTTTAGCGGATCGAAAGAATAAATTTCTGAATGCTTACAAATTGTGAGATACCTTTGGAGACAGCCTTAGTGATTTGTGGGAATACTAAACAAAACTGAGCGGTATTCCCCCTATGCGTCGTAATCTTAGCAAAGGTCGTATTCTTCCTAAAATTAGCACTATGCCCCGACAGCCCTCTGAAGCGGCAGCATTTTTGGACATCTATAAGTTAGTGATTGAGAAAAAACGACTCCGCCAAGAATTACAGAGTATCGATCAACGTCGGCAGCAGATTCTCGATCGCCTTGCTAGTCTCGAAGTCCAAGTGAGCGAACTTGAAACGACGGCTCATTATCTACGAGAAACAACGACCTCTGATGCTCCAATTCATGCTTCAATCTCGATCGCTGCTCATGCTAAACCTCAACCGTCAACAGACTCACTAGAAGGATTTGAAACGCTGTTTCTTGAATACTAACCAAAATACTAACTGTAATATGGAACCTGGAATCAAGTTGTGTTCTAGGAATTCAAGTTGCAAACTCCCCGTCTTACTCAACAAATCCAATTCATTCTAGAAATCGATCGCCTCAAACAGATCCTCCGGCAAACCTTGCTGACTGATGGATCGCGTCGAGAAAACAGTGCTGAACACTCCTGGCATATCGCAATCATGGCGATGGTGTTCGCTGAATATGCGCCTCCAGGTGTGGATTTGAGCCGTGCTATTAAAATGCTGCTGATTCATGATTTGGTAGAAATCGATGCAGGCGATACGTTTTGCTATGACGTACAAGGGAATCAAAATAAAGCTGAACGAGAGGAACAAGCGGCTATTCGTCTGTTTGGATTATTGCCATCAGAGCAGGCACGCGAGTTGCGATCGCTTTGGGATGAGTTTGAAGCACAAGCCACAATCACTGCTAAGTTTGCAGCCGCACTCGATCGGATTCAGCCTTTTTTACACAATCGCGAAACTAAAGGTGGAACATGGCGCATTCATGAGGTAACACGCGATCAGGTGATCAAACGAATGCTGCCAGTTGAAACAGGTACACCGGAACTTTGGGATTTTATACAACAGGCAATTGGTGAGTGTGTGGCGATCGGATATTTGAGGGAATAGGGAACAGGGATGAAGGGTAGAATGCTTGAATGAATTTTTTTGTGAGCAAGCTTGTGAATTGGTTGCCTGCGCTCGATCGTCGGATTTGGATTTTGATGGCGGGTCGGTTGTTGTCGCAAACTGGGACAGGATTTGTGCTGTTTTATGCGCCGATTTTTTTCGTGAATCAAGTCGGACTATCGGCGGCGGCAGTTGGGATTGGCATCGGCAGTGAATCGGTTTCAGGGGTGTTTGGACGGATTCTAGGCGGATCATTCGCAGATTCGCCGCAATGGGGACGCCGGAAAACGCTACTGCTTTCAGCCGCGATTTCTGCCCTGGCTGATGTTGTGCTAGCTGTGAGTTATGACTTCCCAACGTTCTTGATGGGCAATTTGCTGATGGGATTGGGAATCGGATTGTATTGGCCCGCTACCGAAGCCGTTGTTGCAGACTTGGCTCCTTGGGAGCAACGGAATGAAGCCTATGCTTTAACTCGATTGGCGGACAGCTTGGGCTTAGGATTGGGGGTTGTAGTTGGCGGATGGCTCATTGCGACGACGGGGGCATATCGTGCCCTATTTGTAATTGACGGAATTTCGTTTGTCGCGTTTTTCGGAATTATTTATGCCGCGATCGTTGAAACTCTCAATCAACACCATGCTGAACGGAAAATGTTGCAAGGTTGGAAAACAGCACTGAACGATCAGCCTTTGCTTATTTATGTAGGAGTGAACATCTTTTTCACCACTTATCTTGCTTTTGTTAACAGCGCCTTACCCCTTTACTTCACCAACTACATTTCATTTCAAGCGGATGGCAAAGGATTTAACCCCACTCAAATCAGCGCCTTGTTTTCCTGGTACGTTGCATTAGCGGCACTCTGTCAACTGCCGATCGCTCGTTTCCTCAATCGCTTTAGCCGTTCTCAAGCTTTAATTGTGTCGGCGCTATTTTGGAGTGTTGGATTTATTCTAATTTGGGTGACAGGTACGACTCCGACGAATCATTTGGTGTGGGCAAGCCTAGGATTGGGCGTGATGGCGATCGCAACCGATGCTTACACTCCATCTGCGTCTTCGCTGGTTGTAGGTCTGGCACCAGAAGCCTTACGAGGCGTTTATTTGTCGATCAACTCATTGTGTTGGGCGGTCGGATATTTTATTGGGCCGACGATCGGCGGATGGGCAATGGATCAAACGGGTGAAATTGCCAATGGGTTTTGGATTATTGCAGCATCCAGCGTAGGAATCGCAATAACTGTTCTCCGCTATCTCGATCGAATCCTTCATCCAAGATCTGTCCAATAGCGACACAAAACTGTTAAGCTACTCTACCTTTATTTTGCACAAGTGGACGGACAAAATGCCCACTTTACAAGGATTCTGGAAATTTGTGATGTGCAGATTGAATAAGATTCAGCCTACTAAAAAGAGGCGATCGACCTGAAAAACTGGTGAAGTTCAAAGTTGCCAGTTAGGATATGAAGAGCAATCGACGTTACAAAACCAAACAAAAGTCAACATAGGGATATGTACCTATCACTCTGGTGTGGCAAACCCTACCCCCTGGGAGCGACCTGGGATGGCAAGGGTACAAATTTCGCGCTCTTTTCTGAACATGCTACGGGTGTTGAACTGTGCCTGTTCGATAAGAAGGGTCAAGAAACGCGGCTAGCACTGACGGAGGTGAGCAATTTTGTCTGGCATGGCTACGTGCCCTCTGTTGGTCCAGGTCAACGATATGGGTTTAGGGTACATGGACCCTACGCTACCCATAGCGGGAACCGTTTCAATCCTAATAAGCTGCTGATTGATCCCTACGCAAAGGCGATCGAGGGAGATGTCGGGTTTAGCGATAAGATTTTTGGTTATTCCTGGAAAGATCCGGGTGCTGATCTTTCCTTTTCAGAATCCGATGACGCTCATCTCGTGCCCAAGGCGGTTGTGATTGATGATTCGTTTGATTGGGAAGACGATGGGCTGCTGCAAACCCCCCGTCATGAAACCATCATCTACGAAGTTCACGTCAAAGGTTTCACCAAAACACATCCCGACATTCCACCAGAGCTACGCGGAACCTACGCTGGTCTCGCGCATCCGGCAACCATCTCGCATCTGCAATCGCTTGGCATTACGGCCGTCGAACTGATGCCTGTGCATCACTTTTTAGCCTATCCTGGACATCTGATTGAAAAAGGGCTGAAAAACTACTGGGGCTACGATTCCATCAATTATTTTGCTCCCTATTCTGGCTATAGCTCTGGCGGCAGCTTAGGGCAACAGGTAACAGAATTTAAGCAGATGGTGAAGGCGTTACATCGGGCAGGGATCGAAGTGATCCTGGATGTCGTCTATAACCATACGGGCGAAGGGAATCAAATGGGGCCGACGCTCTCCTTGCGAGGAATTGATAATGCGTCTTACTATCGACTAGTGGAGAATCAGCCGCGCTACTACATGGATTTCACAGGTTGCGGTAATTCTCTTAACGTCCGACATCCGCAAGTGTTGAAACTGATTATGGACAGCTTGCGCTATTGGGTGCTGGATATGCATGTTGATGGGTTTCGGTTTGATTTGGCATCAGCCCTGGCGCGAGAGTTGTATGCGGTCGATCGCCTTTCCGCCTTCTTTGACATCATTCATCAAGACCCTGTATTAGCCGATGTGAAGCTGATCGCAGAACCGTGGGATGTCGGTGAGGGTGGCTATCAGGTTGGTGAGTTTCCCTTGCTGTGGTCAGAATGGAATGGCAAATATCGCGATACGGTGCGGGATTTTTGGCGTGGAGAAGACAGCCGACTCGCAGAATTCGCCTATCGGTTTACGGGTAGCTCTGATCTCTATCAAATCAATGGACGCAATCCCAGTGCCAGCATCAACTTTGTTACGGCGCATGATGGCTTCACCCTTTATGATCTGGTCAGCTATAACGAAAAACATAATGAAGCCAACGGAGAAGGCAACCAGGACGGTGATAAACATAACCGATCGTGGAACTGTGGCAAGGAGGGAGAAACCGATGATCCTGATGTTTTGACGCTTCGGCACCAGCAGCAGCGCAATTTTCTAGTGACACTGATGCTGTCTCAAGGAGTGCCGATGGTCTTGGGTGGCGATGAGATGGGACGATCGCAGCGAGGCAACAATAATGCCTACTGTCAAGACAACGAGATTTCCTGGCTCAACTGGGACTTGCAGGAGGAAAACGCATCGCTACTGGATTTCACTCGTCAACTGATCGCGCTCCGGCGGCAGCATCCCGTTTTTCGCCGGCGCAGATGGTTTCAGGGTAGAGCGATTCACGGTTCTGGAGTCCATGATATTGCCTGGTTTAACCCTGACGGCGGCGAAATGGCGGATGAGCAATGGAATGATGGATTTGCTAAGGCGATCGCCATCTTCCTGAACGGCTCTGAAATTGCTGAACCTGGTGAACGCGGTGAACGGGTCATGGATGATAGCTTCCTGCTCTTCTTCAATGCTCACTATGAAACGATCGAGTTTAACTTGCCGCAGGGACTACAACACTGGAGTTGGCAAGTGATCATTGACACAACCCATCCTCGATTTGTCGAAAACGGCATGTGGTATACCAGTGATAAGCCAATTACAATCGTGGAGCGATCGGTGATGTTATTAAAGCGGTTGGGGTAAGCGAGTAGGGCTGCCATTCGTCGGATAGTAGTCGAAGTTGAAATCGACCTGTAGGGTGTTTTGGGAAGCGTCGGTTGGGAAGGGTGCAAACGGATCGGCGGCTTGAATGGCTTGGATAGCGGCTCGATCGGCGTTGGCATCTCCCGAAGCCTGAATTAAGGTTAGATTCATCAGGTTGCCCTGGCGATCGAGGATAAATCGGACTTTAACATGACGCTTTGTATTCACGGCGATCGGTTGCCAATGGCGATCGATAGTTCGTTTTAGCTCAGCGTCATAGTCACTCCAGATTTCATCTCGGATAGCATCAAGGGCGATCGGTTCAGCCGTCTGATTCGGGCTGAAGGGTTCGTTGGGTTCTGGCTCGATTGACTCCAGTAACTCTTGAGAAACCCATTCCCAGATTTGAGTGATCGGACTACTTCGCTGCCTTGCTTCTGTGGATATATCAGACGGTTGTGCTTGTGTCGCAACGGAATCTACTTGCGCCTGAACTCTAGCGTCAGGGTTTTCAACTGAATTCACAGGATGATCGAAGTAGACAAACTCAATTGGAACGATCGCTTCATCATTAGCCTGCCTGGAAAATTGAGCATTCCAGATCACTCCCCAACCGATCGCCCCCACATGGCACCCAACGGCGATTAGCAAGCACCACGTTAGGCGGTTTTTTTGTTGGATGGCAAGCTGCGATCGGTAGTGTTCGACGAGGCTCATGGGGGGATGGGAGGATGGGGGGATGGGAGGATGGGGGAGAACTTAATTTGAATGCTGATATCTAAACCCTATTTTCAGGGAATCGCGATCGATTGTAATAACTGCTCTATGATTAGGGTTCCTTTTTGTCCACGGGTAGGGATGATTCGGTGAGAGAGGACGTGAGGCGCAAGGAGTTTGACATCATCAGGGATGGCATAGTCTCGCCCTTCCAGGAAGGCTAGGGTTTGGGTAGCGCGATGTAAGGCGACGGTGCCTCTGGGGCTAACTCCCAGAAGAATGTCTTCGTTTTGCCGAGTCGCCCGTGTTAAAGCCAGGATGTATCGCTGCAAGGACGCTTCAATTTTGATTTGGGCACAGCGTTGGCGAAGTTCTTGTACTTCTGCTAGGGAAATACACGGCTTTAGCGCTTCGACGGTGATGCCGTGTTGAAGTCGCTGTAGCATTTGCAATTCTTCGTCTTCGGTCGGGTAGCCGAGGCTAAAGGAGAGGGCGAAGCGATCCATTTGGGCTTCGGGTAAGGGGAAGGTGCCCTGATACTCGACTGGGTTTTGGGTGGCGATCACGAAGAAGGGACTGGGAACATGACGAGAGATGCCGTCGATCGTCACCTGCTGTTCTTCCATGACTTCGAGCAGGGCGGATTGGGTGCGCGGGGTGGCTCGATTGATTTCGTCTGTGAGCAGCACGTTTGTAAAGACGGGACCGGATAAAAACTCGAATTCTCCGGTGCGCGGGTTCCAGATGTTTGTGCCAGTGATATCGGCTGGCAATAAGTCGGGGGTGCATTGGATGCGCTGAAAGTGTCCGTCGATCGATCGAGCTAATGATTTGGCTAATAGGGTTTTCCCAACTCCGGGCACATCTTCGAGGAGGGCATGTCCACCGGAAAAGAGGGCAACTAGGACTAAACGAATCGCGCCTTGTTTGCCAACGATCGTGCGCCCCAGATTTTGAATCAATTGGTCAATTCTTTCCCTCATGATGAACCTTTCCAGTTATGCGGGTTGATGCCTGGTGAGCCGCGATCGGGCTATCTCACAATCAGTCTGAATTTGGGCTTTCAGTTCATCTAATGAAGCGAATTTTTGCTCTGGACGCAAGAAGTGGTCTAAACGAATGGTTAGGGTTTGTCCATATAAGTCGCCCGTCCAATCTAGCAGATGCACTTCGATGGTTTGCTGCGTTCCATCTACTGTTGGACGATACCCAATGTTCATGACACCAGGATGATGAGTAACCCACTCAGAGGAGGATACCCAAACGCTATAAACGCCTTGTCGGGGGAGAAATTTTTCAGGGGGTAGTTTTAAGTTGGCAGTTGGGAAGCCGATCGTTCTCCCAAGTTGCTGTCCGTGCATCACCTGTCCGATTAAGGCGTAGGATTTGCCCAGGAGGTGGTTGGCACGTTGCAAGTCTCCTTGCTCTAGGGCATGACGAATCGCGGAACTGCTGATACGTTCACCATCGCTCGTGTGGAGGGGAATGATTTCGACGGGGATGTCATACTGAGCGGCGATCGTTTGTAGATCGGTAGCAGTGCCCGATCGGTGTCGTCCGAAGCAAAAATCTTGACCTACGCTGATCTGCTTGACCTGGAGGTGCTGAACTAACACAGTTTCAACAAATTCTTGGGGCGTCAAATTAGCTAATGCCCGATTAAATGGTACCAAAACAAGTTGCTCAATTCCCATCTGTTGCAGGCATTGTGCTTTTTCGTCGAGAGGCGTCAGCAGGGTTCTCTGTTGCCCAGTAAAAAATTCTTGGGGATGAGGATGGAAGGTCACAACCGTGGAATGGGTTGTCCCTAAAACAGGTTTAATGACCTGTTGGTGCCCTCGGTGAATGCCATCAAAGTTTCCGAGTGCAACAAAGGTTGGAGTTTTAACGGTGTCTAACGATGAGATAATCCACACGCTTTACATTCTGACACATAGAGGCTACTTTGCTACTTCTCATTCTGCGTCGATTTGTTTTGTCTTGTCGAGTGCGCGGATCGGTAACTGTAATTTCAAGAGGATAGATAGCTAAGGTTTAATCCTAGGAAACAACAGCAGGCGTTGCTAACAGATCAATTTCTAAGCCTTCCCAGGCTACAACACTGCTAGGAAACTGACGAGCCGTTTTCTCTTTGACCTGATCCATAAAGTCATCACTGTGGAGCGGATCATGGTGGAAAACCACGAGCTTTTTGACATTGGCTGCCTTCGCGACCTTCACGGCTTCTTGCCAGGTCGAATGCCCCCAACCCACTTTACTCGATCGCTCAGAATAATATTCCTCATCGGTATACGTCGCATCGTAGATCAGCACATCAGCATTGTGGGCAAGCCAGAGGACATTTTCATCCAGGCGATCGGGAAAATGCTCCGTGTCGGTCACATAAGCCGCCACATGTCCGTTCCAGCTAATTCGATACCCGATCGCTTCACCCGGATGATTCAGCAGCGCATTTTCCACCAATACCTCACCAAGCTGGACGGATTCCCCGATTTCCAAGTCACGAAATTCCAAGTTGGCTCCCATGATTTGAAGCGGCACGGGAAAATTAGGATGGAGCATCTGGTCATTCAATCGCTGTTCAATCGTCGAGCCATTTGGCGCGATCGCTCCGTAAATTTTGAACCGATTCCCCTTAATGAAAGCAGGGACAAAAAACGGAAATCCTTGAATATGATCCCAGTGAGAGTGAGTAAAGAACATATGTGCCTCGATCGGCAGTTGTGAGAGAAGCGTCTGTCCGAGAACCCGCAGACCTGTTCCACCATCAAAAATTAATCGCTGCCCGCCAACCCGCATCTCAACACAAGAGGTATTACCGCCATATCGCACAGTACTCTGACCGGGACAAGCAATACTTCCTCTCACTCCCCAAAAATGAACTGTGAATTGGTCTTGAATGTTAAACATGAGCGTTTCTTGGATTCCGCTTAGCTCAGTACGTAAGTTGTGTTTTCAGGTATGCACTTTTTTCTTACTATAGTTAACCCAACTCTGTGGGCATGTCCTCAGCAATGTAGCCCTTGTTGCTAGTAGTGGTAGAAGCCCTGCCCCAAAACCCATGTCTAGGTTGCGCGAACTAATAGACGAAGGCTCCATCCCATAAGGAAGATTAGTCCATTCAGTGAATGGCTTATGAGTACAGTCTAGATGAATACAGTCTAGATTGTTTCCCTCACCTCCATCTATAGACTTGTTTTGAAGGGCAAAGATTCTCCAAATATTTTGCTCTCTGTAAACTAATCTTCATCAACTTAGCTTAGATTAGCTCTCATGAAGCCCACAGCTTGCGATCGGTTGCTCAGGAAGTCCCTTAGATGAACATTTGCTCAGCGATCGCCACTCCTCATGTTTAGCGTACCCATCCCGTTCAAACGGCTAACGGATTTGCATAGCCTACTTTACAGGTTAAGCGAAGTAGGGAGGTGAACTTGCCAGTTTTGTAAACTGGCTAACCCTAACGCGCAGGTAAGGTTGTATTGAAGTGGCGTAATCGTGATGTAATTTTGACGAATTGCTTGCACATCAGTCGGAGTGCGCCTGAACCATTCCACATCTTCACTGAAATCAGCACTTACCGCTTTGAGTCCTGACATCCCTGCCTGCTCCAGTTCCGCCTCGCTGACATCCTCTAGTACCTCTCCTGCCAGCCAATAATAGGTTTTGCCTCGCGGATCAATTCGCTTCTCAAACATATCGAAGTAGCGGCGAACCCCTTGACGAGTCATCACTACTCCTGCAATCTCCTTTGCCGATACAGCCGGAATATTGACATTCAGCAGTATCAGTTGAGGCAGAGGAGACTCAGCTACCTGGGTTAGTAGGGTTTGAGCAAAGTTGGCTGCCGTCCGAAATTCCTGAGAAGAAAAGCTAGTTAGACTGAAAGCAATACTGGGAATTCCTTCAATGACACCTTCCATTGCGGCTGAGACGGTTCCAGAATATAGCACATCCGTCCCCAGGTTTGAGCCGTGGTTAATGCCCGACAGCACCATATCTGGAGGACTTTCGAGCAACGCTCCTAGAGCAAGTTTGACGCAATCAGACGGAGTGCCCGAACACGCCCATGCTTTGATGGATGGATGAAATACTGATTCAATTCTGTCAGCCCGAATCGGATCGTGGAGTGTGAGTCCGTGTCCGGTTGCTGATCGTTCGCGATCGGGGCAAACCACCGTAACGTCATGTCCGGCAGCCGCGAGCGTATTGGCTAAGGTACGAATCCCTAGGGCAAAAATCCCATCGTCATTACTAATCAGAAGATTCATGGAGTGGTTCAGAACGAGTATATAGTCCAGATTCCAGTTTAGAGGGGAGGGGAGGAGTGATGGGGAGATGGGGGATGGGGTGAGAGTCTGTTTAAAAAGCCAAAATTTGACCACCTGTAAATTTTTTGTTGATGATGCGATCGGTCGGGGCAGACCTACGTGTCTGCCCTCTAATCCAGGGCGACGTATCTGCCCTCTAACCCAGGGCGACGTGTCTGCCCTCTAACCCAGGGCAACCACGCCGGGATTGCCCCTACATCCCGCCCTGTATCAACAGAAAATTTACAGGTGGAAATTTGGGATGAGACAGTGCTGGGGACTAGGTGTTGAGAATCGAGTTTAAGCCATTTCCCAGTCCTCAGTCCCTAGTTCTCAGCCCTTTTCAAACAGGTTCTGAATGGGGGATAATCTGGCTTGGTTCGCGTCAATCTGCGGCGACAGCCCGTAAACTGGTAGAGACAGCTTATCGACTTATCGACACCCCTAGGCATGACCACACCGCTTAGTGATTTGGAAACTCAATTGGCGACGTTGAAACAGGACGCTCAGGACGCGATCGCCATTATCCCGACGCTCGATCAGCTGGAGCAGTTACGAATCCAGTATTTGGGCAAAAAAGGCAGCCTTTCTCAAGTGTTGGGCGCAATGGGGAAGTTGGATGCGTCAGAACGTCCTCGAATTGGGGCATTGGCAAACGAGGTTAAAGAACTCATCCAAGCAGACCTGGAACAGAAGCGATCGGCGTTACAAGCGGCTCAAATTGAGGCACAACTGGCATCTGAGGCGATCGATGTGACGATGCCAGGGGTCTACCGTCCTTTGGGTCACACCCATCCGTTGACGAGTACGAGCGAACGAATGACGGATATTTTCGTTGGGCTTGGCTACACTGTCGCGACGGGCCCTGAAATGGAGACAGATTACTATAATTTCGAGGCGCTGAACTTTCTGCCCGATCATCCCGCTCGCGATATGCAAGACACGCTTTATCTGCCAGACGGGAATTTGTTGAGAACGCACACCTCGTCGGTGCAAATTCGCTATATGGAGACAAATGATCCGCCGATTCGGATTGTTGTCCCAGGACGCTGCTATCGCCGAGATACGGTAGATGCGACCCACTCCGCCGTCTTTCATCAACTGGAAATTCTGGCAGTGGATGAAGGGCTGACGTTTACTGACCTCCGAGGCACACTAAAAATCTTCTTGGAAGCGATGTTTGGTGATATTGCCATTCGCTTCCGCCCCAGTTTCTTCCCCTTTACTGAACCTTCGGCTGAGGTCGATGTGCAGTGGCGAGGTCGCTGGTTGGAAGTGATGGGTTGTGGCATGGTTGATCCCAATGTCCTTAAGGCGGTGGGCTATGATCCCGAAATCTACACTGGATTTGCGGCTGGACTGGGGATAGAGCGGATTGCAATGGTTCTTCACCAGATGGACGATATTCGTCGTCTGTATACTAGCGATCTCCGCTTTTTGAGGCAGTTTTAGGCTTGACGCAGCACCTTGGCGATCGCCTGTGCCTTGATCGCCCGACTAAACCAATGCCCCTGGATCTCAAGACAGTTGAGCGATCGCAACTTCTCCACCTGCTCCGAGGTTTCCACCCCTTCTGCAACAACATCTAGTTCAAGCCCTTGCGCTAACGCAATAATGGCAGTGATGATAGCCGTATTTTTGGGATTTTCAGCTAGATCGCGGATGAAGGATTGGTCAATCTTGAGCATGTGGATGGGGAATTGCTTTAGGTAGCTGAGGGAAGAGTAGCCTGTGCCAAAATCGTCAATGGCGATCCGAATTCCCATTGCTCGTAAACGACATAGCGTATCAATGGTGAAATCTACGTTCCGCATGGCAGCCGTTTCGGTAATCTCTAGCTCTAAGAAGTTCGGATTCAGTCGAGTTTCATGGAGAATTTGGGCAACGCGATCGACTAAGGTGGGCTGTTCAAATTGACGAGCCGATAGGTTGACCGCAACCCGGATAGGAGATAACCCAGCGTCTTGCCATGCTCTGTTTTGGGCACAAGCCGATCGCAGTACCCAGTCTCCGATCGGTACAATCAGCCCATTTTCTTCTGCCAGAGGAATGAAAGTGTTGGGTGAAATCAGCCCGCGTTCAGGATGCTGCCAGCGTAAGAGGGCTTCCATTTGCGTCACTTGCCCCGTGATAATGTTCACTTGAGGCTGATAATGGATGACAAATTCATCCCGTTCTAGAGCTTCATAGAGGCGGTTGTCGAGTGCCAGTAGCTCGTTCGCTTGAGGATTGATGGTGACGTTATAGAACTGAAAGTTATTCCGCCCTTGCGCCTTGACACAATGGAGTGCCGCATCAGCGTTTTTCAAAAGGGTCTGAGCATCGGTACCGTTGTAGGGATACAGAGCAATGCCAATACTGCTGGTGACGTGGAGTTCGTGTCCGTCTAGATAAAAGGCTGGTTTCAGAACATTGGAAATGCGCTGAGCAATTCTGGCGACATCCTCTGGAGATCTAAGCGCCGGTAGAATTAATGTGAATTCGTCGCCACCCCACCGAGCGATCGTGTCTTCCTGTCGCAAACAATCATTCAGGCGGGCTGTAGCTTGTTTCAACAATCGATCGCCCATCGCATGACCGAGCGTATCGTTAATGGCTTTAAATCGGTCTAAATCCAGGAACATGACGGCTAGCAGTTCCCCAGTGTGATGGGCGTAGGCGATGGCTTGCAGCAAGCACTGGTTAAACCAGGAGCGGTTGGGCAACCCTGTCAAAGCGTCGTGAAATGCGTGATAGCGCATCTGTTGTTCAGTACGCTGGCGTTTGATGGCGGCTCCAATGCTGGCAGCGATCGCCACCAAAATCGATTCTTCACTGGCAGACCAGTGATGTTCAGTTGTGCATTCATCAAAGCCAATATAGCCCCAGCATCCGCCATCAACGAACACAGGCACCATCAAGATTGCCAGAATCCCATCTCGGCTCAGAAATTCGCGCTCAGCCGCTGGAAACTCTCGCACCACCCCACCCACCGATCGTCCCTGCAAAAATGCTTCATACCAACGAGTCATCCCAAATGCGCGGTAGGGAAGGTTTTGCCAATGAGGTTTGTTGAGGGTTGGCTCGATCGACTCCTGCGTCCACTCAAACCGCATACTCATCGCAATCTCGCCTGTCTCAGGATGCGGATGGTTTTCGTAGAGATAAATGCGATCGGCTCCCGATGCCTGACCCAAAATTGCTAAGACTTCAGGAATTGCCAAATTGAATTCTGGGTGAGTTAACAGGTAATTAGTCGCCTCAGCAACCCCTCGCAAAAGCGCATCGCGTCGATGCAGTTCAAGCTCTGCTTGTTTGCGGTGGGTGATATTCTCAATCGTGCGATATTTTACCTCTGCTTGTCTTAAACCTTCCTCCGTCTGTTTGCGATCGGTAACATCTGCGATAAATCCTTCTAGGCTTAGCAGTTGACCCTTGGCATTAAATACGCCATATCCATGTTCCCGCAACCACTTTTCCTCTCCCAGTTTGGTACGAATGCGGTACTCCACGGCATAGGGTTGTTGATGGGCGATCGCCCACTGAACTTCTCGCCACACGATTAGCAAATCATCCGAGTGGAGCAAATCATGATAAGAGGTACTTCGATGATGACCCACTAAATCTTTGTCGAGATATCCTGTCAGCTTAAAGCATCCTTTGCTCAGGTAGGTCATTGACCATGATGGCTCGATCGTGGCAGAAAAAACAATTCCTGGCAACGCATTGAATAACCGAGTTAGACGCACCAACGCTGCTAATTCAACACGGGGCGATTTGACAATCGATCGAGTGATCAATCTTAACCATTGAGCAACACCACCCTTCAGAAATAGCCTGATTTCAGGATCTAAAATGCTTGATTGACTCAACTCCATACACTCAGTAGCGGTTTTAGGCACCGTCCCTGAATCTATCAAATTCGACTGTCCTTGCCATGTGCGATCGGACATGAGAAATTTACCTATCTGTTACTAGCGTGAATCGAGCTTCAACAGGTTTTAACAACATCAAACTCGCTAATTAGGAACTCTTATACTGCAACTTAATTACAATAATTGCTCCGCTCTTTTGTCTCCGTTGCTACTAACAATTTCGCACAGTTTGCCGTTATCTAATTTAAGCAATCTCCATTTCAAAGTAGGGTATCGCAAACAACAAGCAGTGACGTGGCTCAACCATGCATCGATTCTCTGTGCAGACGCAAGGCAAGTTAGAACGTAACTGTAAGAGAGCAAAAATTAACTTCTTGCTTCTAGTTCAATACGCCTGAGCAAAGAATCTACTGAAGTTTACACGTAGCTTTATCTACGCAAAAAACTAATTTTAATGTAGAAATTAATTAGGTCAAATGCGACAGGGATCATAAACAAACAGTAATTAATTCAGGATAATTGCTGGTTTAAGAGAACACCTGCATAGAAATACTTGGGTGCTATTCTAAAGAATATACACCTATCGCGCCTCACTTTTCTGTTATGAATTCTTGCGCCTGAATTTCAACATAACCTGCTTAAATTTTCTACCGTGGCAGACTTGAAAAACACCTTGAAGGACTGAGATCAGTCAATCTGCATCGATCCTAAATACTTCGCCAAATAGGGCGAAAAAACCTCATAGATGAGTGTGAGCGGTCGCCCATGATGCCAAAACAAGTAGTGTCGTCCCCAGAACGGTCCAGATTGCCCAAATGCTAGTTCTAGAGCAACTGATTGCCCGTGATAAATGCCTTGGACATCTCGATATAACTCTGTACGGAGCCGAGCCAAACTTGACCAAATCGGGAGCGATCGATTCTGCAAATATTCATCGACATGACTCGCTTCCCACCACGACGTTGCATAGGCCAATCGTTGCCCTGATGCCGTTCGTAGCCAAACCTGTCGTCGCAAACGTGGACCTGGCACAACTCGAATAACATCTGGCGCATCATCGGTATCATCGCCAATCAGCGACATATCAATCACATCCACCTCAGTTGGCTCACCCGTTAGCAGTTGCAAATGGCGCGTCGGGGAACCATCTCCCAGCAAAAGTATTTGCCAGGCGGGTGCGAGTTGCCGATGCGGGAGTCCTTGTTGCACCACATCTTCACCTCCCTGCCAGAGAGGTTGCAGTCTATGCCATGTTGCAGGCAGTGTTACGCCCTTGGTTGATTTAAATACTGGAGTCAAGATCGGTTACAAAACTTCAACTTTCTATATGCATCATAGTACAAGCTTGCAACCAAGTGTTGAGAATCAGAGTAGTTTCATGGACGAAAAGAAAAAATCCCATCTGTCAATTTTCTGTTGATGGATAGCGTGGCGTCGGGGCAATCCCGACGTGGTTGCCTTAGAGGGCAGACACAGTGGTCTACCCCGACCGATCGCATCATCAACGAAAAATTTACAAGTGGCTATAGTTTGTCAACATCTTCGCGGAACTCTCGGTAGTCGATTTCAACCTGGATGGAATACGCTTCAGCATAACCCAGACCACTCGTGATAAAAGGTATATAAACTGACGCGGATGACTAAATCTCTTCTTTTAACCTCATTTGCGACGTGGAGAGCCTACCAAAAATCAAATTCTTCAGATGATTTGTTGCTGGAAACCTTGAAAACCCGATCGCTGCCTATGTCACTGCATTTATTGAGACAATTGCCTGTGAACTTGCCCGTGGCTCAGGGAATGACGATCGCCAAACTCGAAAAATTTCAGCCTCATGGGATCATTTGCTGCGGCATGGCAGAATCACGTACCCAATTAACTGTAGAATCGAGGGCTGTAGTTCGGAATCATGTCCTTCACACAACGATCAACTTAGAGAATTTAATTGCAGGGCTGTCTATCACTGAAATTAGTCAAGATGCCGGTCGGTTTGTTTGTAATAGCTTATACTATGCAATGCTCAATCATTTGCAACAGCATGACCCCGATAAGCGTTGTTTATTTGTCCATGTTCCTGTGTTGACGCCAAACAATCGGGAGGCGATCGTTGCAGATTTTCGCTCAATTCTAAAACGGGTGACTTCTACTGAATCATGAATTTCAGGTTTGAATTTTGAGTTGTGTGAATCCAAACTCTCAACAAAATTTAAGTGTATTGCCCCAAGTTTGTTGCTTTGTTGCTACGAGGATTGCTGCCCATGTATACACGCCGCCGTAGTAGTTGGAAGCGGAAAACTCAGCGCCGCCCCTGGCTACTGATCATCGTGTTACTGCTGATTGGAGTTCCGATTGGGCTGGAATTGTTGACCCGGTTGGTTGTTCAGTTAGCAGGCTTAACGGATGAACTCACTGCTGATCGATCGGGCGAAGCAGAAATTGTTGAAGCTTACAAGCTAGGGTTTCTTAACCCAGACGGTCAGCCTTATGACGAATTGCCGAATCAGGGAGAGTTGTTAGCCGTTCGGGACCCGTTGATGGGCTATCACTTGCGTCCCGATCAGAAAAATTCATTTTGGACAATTAATTCGCAAGGGTTTCGAGATGAGGAGCCAGTCGCGATCGAGAAGCCACCCGGAGAAGTCCGAATTTTTGTCTTAGGCGGCTCGACGGCATTTGGTCAACTCAATTCTAATAATCAGGCAACCTTTGCCAGCCAACTCGAAAAGCTGTTGAATGAACGAGTCACCGGACAGCAAAATAACCCCGATCGCTACCAGCCTGCCACTCTCCCGTATCGAGCGGATCAAGTTGAACAAGCTCTTGCGCTGCCTCCTCGCATTTCTGAGCAACCCTACCGAGTTGTGAATGCCGCAGTTCCCGGTTATGCGTCTGGTAACGAACTATCGCTGTTGGTGCAGCATGTTGCTGAATATAACCCAGATATGCTGATCGTGCTGAATAGCTATTCTGACTTGATGTTGCCCAGTTCGCATGATGGTGTCGATATTCCAGGATTAGATGCCCTGATTGAAGGTGAAGAAGAAAGCATTGGCAGCGAGATAACGGCCTCAGTGCGAAACTGGTTTAATCGACTACATTCAGTGCGTGTTTATCAGCATTACATCCTGCAATCTCAGGAAAAACCGCCGGAACAACTGATTCCGCTCAATATGCTGACAGTGAATCCTGGACACCCGATCGACAAAACCCTCGCAACCGATGACGCCGAGCTAAACCGTCGGGTGTCCCGCTATCGCAGTCATATGCTTCAGATAGTGCAATGGAGTTCGGCAACGCGAAAACGGCTGTTTGTGGGGCTTCAGCCAGAAATTACGGGTCGATCGCCTGATGCGATGACCCCTGAAGAAAAAGCAATCCTGGCAAAGCTGGGCAACACCTACACAGAGCGGGTTCAGCTGGGGTATACCAAACTAGCCGAAGTTGCCGATCAAACGGTCAAATCTTCGGCCAATGCCAGGTTACTCAATCTCTACAAGCTTTATGAAACCTATGAAGGACAAGCGTTTCAGAATCCGACTAGTTTAACCGACGAGGCAAATGGTGTGTTAGCCAAACGCTTTTTTGACGCGATCGCCGCTGAACTCGCCCTCCAGCCCAAGCCGTTTGGGGCGATCGAGTAGAGACAAAGGATGAGGGGATGAGGGGATGTTACAACCTGATTAGCTACCTCCCCATCTCCCCATCTCCCCATCTCCCCATCCCCCCATCAATAGAGCGATACAAGATTCGATCGGGATGAGCGGCTGATGGATTGCCGATCGATAGAGGGATTTTGCAGCAGATCGATCGCCGCTTGATGTGCTTTGGTTCGCAATCGGGCATTGGAGCCAAACCAAGTGGACTCTAGGCGATCGATGGCTGATATTCCTCGCTGATGATCCAACCATTCGGTGACAGCATTGTAAGCATCCCAAAGGGTTTTTCCCTGATTGCCAATGCCGCGCTCGAAGTTTTCCACAAGTTGCGACCAGTCGGGATGCTGTACCGGAGTCCGGATACCGAGAACCCGACCCATGTATGTTTCTAGTAATTCCTGGTTGAGTTCCTGATGTGCCATTGCTCGATATTCTTCAACGCTAAACAGGAATTCTCGCTTGCTCAGGTCAAGCAGATTTTGAACGCGATCGAGTTGCGCCTGGAGATCGATCGAATGCGGAATGCAGATGGCTTTCTTTTGCCAGAGATCCCCGAAGCGATGAGCCGCCGCACCGCTCAGCGTATTCCAGCAGACGACGCGAACCGGGGTAAACTGAATCCAGATGGCGGTTGAACCATCGTGAGAGTTGTGCAGCAGCAAATAGGGGCGTACCCAATCTCCATTCAAGATGTCGGCTTCTGCATCTCGGATTTTGGCAAGCACCCAAATGCGCTTTCCTTCTTGCAGACTGCCTGCCGCCTCTAATTCAACCCCACCTGTTGCCAGTAAGGGGTCAAACCAGCGAAATGCGTCCTGGTTTTGCAAAGGCACATAGTCATGCTTAACCACGCCAAGCAGACGACGATCGCGATCGCGCATCAGCTTTTTGCAGAGGGTTGGCTCCGACTGGCTAATATCCTGACGATAGACAGGTTCCTCAATCACCTGCCAATCCAGTCCTGCCTGAACAATTGCCTCTGTGGTGGTAGGAGGCTTCTCTAGAACCGTTCCTAACCGATGCCATGCGGCTTGAGCAACGAAAAATCCGGATTCAAACTGATGTGACATGGGCAAACCCTCCGGGGCAAGGATCGTTATATACCGTTGTAGCGTTCAACGATGGAAATGGCGCACAATCGAACTAAATTTACGAAGGGAATTAAAGATTCAAGCAGCAAAATTAGGAATTAACGCAGCATGCGACGTTGTTTACTCAAGCTTCAATTTTTGGTGGAGCAGGCATCTTGCTTACTGGATCTGGACGGGTAAGATGCCCATCCCACAAGCCGTCTGCAAAACTAGCCCCCGCTACCCCCAAAAATTACTTCCTCACTCCCTCACTCCCTCACTCCCTCACTCCCTCACTCCCTCACTCCCT
>JAAUSF010000194.1 GCA_012033255.1 Cyanobacteria bacterium RU_5_0 | reverse complement strand
ACGACTGCTCCAGATCCGGGTGCCCGTCAGACAGCAATCGATCGTATTCGAGAATTGGGGGGGCAAATTATCGAAAATCCCGATGGCTCGTATAGTGTTCTGCCGCCGCCGCAAGATTAGCGATCGCGCTCTTGACTGAACCGCCACTATCGTTACCGAAAATCCGTTAAAATCAACGGCTAGCAACTGATTTCTGTAACACTCTCCTGGAAAGCGTATGGCAGTTAAAAAAGGTGACATGGTTCGTGCGGTTCGCGAGAAGCTAGAAAATAGCCTGGAGTCGCAGGCGAGTGATATTCGGTTTCCGCCCTACATCTTTGAAACTAAGGGCGAAGTTGTCGATGCTAAGGGAGATTATGTTTTAGTTAAGTTTGGTTACGTCCCCACGCCTAATTTTTGGCTCCGAGCAGATCAATTGGAAAAGGTTGGTTAACTTCTAGCCGATCGCCGAGTGGGAAAGGGCAAGATCGAACCATCCCGTAGAATTGGACTGTCCAAGCCATGAATACCCCTTTATCGTTTGCGTCTTGCCGTCCTACTCGTGTCTCAATCGTTGGTGCCGGAAATGTGGGTGGAACGTTGGCACAACGCCTTGCTGAGCGAAATCTTGCCGATGTCGTGTTGCTTGATATTCTGCCTGGTCGTCCTCAAGGCATTGCGCTAGATCTGATGGAATCTAGTGGAATTGAGGCGCACAACCGTAAACTGATCGGCACGACAGATTACGTAGATACAGCAGGTTCTGATGTAGTAGTGATTACAGCAGGATTGCCCCGTAGACCTGGGATGAGTCGGGATGATTTGCTGCGAACCAATGCCCAAATTGTGGCGGAGGCAACGAAGAACGCGATCGTCCACTCCCCTGAAGCCGTGATCATTGTTGTCACGAACCCGCTTGACGTGATGACCTATTTGGCGTGGAAGGTGAGCGGGTTGCCGCATCAGCGAGTGATGGGGATGGCAGGCGTACTCGACTCCGCCCGCTTCCAGACATTCATTGCAATGGAACTGAATATCTCTCCTAAAGATGTCAGCGCGATGGTGTTAGGGAGTCACGGTGATTTAATGGTTCCCTTGCCTCACTATTCCACTGTGAGCGGCATTCCCCTTACCGAACTGCTGGATGCGGCTACGATCGAGCGAATTATCGATCGAACTCGCAACGGAGGAGCCGAGATTGTGGAACTCCTGAAGACGGGAGGAGCCTATTACGCACCAGCCTCCTCAACCTACGCCATGATCGAAGCCATTTTGCTGAACCATCCTCGTTTTCTGCCTGCTGCCGCTTATCTCCAAGGCGAATATGGGCTGCATGACATCTTTTTAGGCGTTCCGATTCGGTTGGGGTGTGGCGGCGTCGAGCAAATTTTGCAGTTAAAACTGACCGATGCAGAGCAGGCAGCGTTGTTGAAATCGGCGGCTTCTGTGCGTGAGAACCTCGATCAAGCCCTTGCACTGCTTTAAGCACTTGGTTAAGGAATTTTTTCTTCCGCTGTGAGATAGATCACAAAGATTAACACCGTGGTTGACTTCACAGTATGATTAGCTATGATCGAGAAAAGTAAAGTGAAATACAAGCATTGCTGGATTAAGACATTCTGGTTTGGCAACGTTCTAATGACACTGAAGGAGCTATCCGATTAATGGATTACATTGATAAGGTGCTGCAAAAGTTAAAAGACTGGGCACGTAAGCTAATTGAAGCATTGCTAGGTCCAGAGGCAGAGCCGGAACCAGAGTTGATTCCGATTCCGGTGAGAGAGCCTAATCGCCGTTCTCGTTAGTCATTTTCTGACTTTCCTTTTTAATCCGTTGGATAATCTAATGATTTGCTGACATAGCCTGAGTCTCTCAGGCTTGTCCTGTCTGAATTCGACTCTGCTCTGCCGAGCGGCTTTTGACAGGTTTCTACTGTGAGAAAATAGTTAAGTTTTCGTTAGTTTTTATTCCGTGTTGAGCATTTTGGTACTACACGGACCAAACTTAAACCTTCTGGGCAAGCGAGAACCAGGAGTTTATGGGTCTGCAACGTTAGACGATATTGACCGAGCGCTTAAGCAAGATGCTGAGCGACTCCAAATCAAGCTGACTCCCTTTCAGTCAAATCACGAAGGAGCCTTAATTGATGCTATTCATTCGGCTTTAGGTCAGCACCAGGGAATTTTGATCAATCCAGGAGCCTATACGCATACCAGCGTAGCGATTCGGGACGCGATCGCGGCTGTCGCCATTCCTACGGTTGAAGTTCATCTCAGCAATGTCTACCGCCGTGAACCCTTCCGTCATCAGTCTTACATTGCTCCCGTTGCGATCGGTCAGATTAGCGGTTTTGGAACGGAAAGCTATCGCCTTGGTTTACAGGCATTAGTTCATCATTTGAGGCAACAAAACTCTGCCTAGTCTGTTCTGAATTCGTTACGCTAGAGAGACTAGTAGTCTGTCATTTTTGTTTTGCGGGGTGCAGGGGTTTCGCCCTTGCGTGGGGCAACGCCTCCCCCCCATTACCCATTGAGTCTTGCTTGACAAAGCACTAGGTGAGTTAGGAAATTGATCTCCTGCTCAGCCATAAGTCTGTTTGACGATCGAAAAAATGTTGGTGGAAAAACTTGAGAACTTAAAAACCATTTTTGCCGAAATGGATAGGGCGCTAATCGCCTATTCTGGCGGAATCGACAGCACGTTAGTTGCCAAAATTGCTTACGATGTGCTGGGCGATCGTGCCTTAGCCATCACCGCTGAATCTCCCTCGTTGCTCCCTGAAGATTTGGAGGATGCGCGAATTCAAGCGGCGACGATCGGGATTGCTCATGAGGTGGTACAGACGCATGAAATGGACAATCCCAACTACACGGCAAATCCGGTGAATCGCTGCTATTTCTGCAAGAGCGAGTTGCACGACACGCTCAAGCCATTGGCATTGAAGCGCGGCTATCCTTATGTCGTCGATGGTGTCAATGCGGATGACTTGATGGACTATCGTCCTGGCATCCAAGCGGCAAAAGAACGAGGTGCCCGATCGCCTCTAGCGGAAGCCGGAGTTAGCAAGCTGGAAGTCCGCGAACTCTCCAAATTCCTCGGCTTATCCTGGTGGGACAAACCGGCTCAACCGTGTTTAAGCTCTCGTTTTCCCTATGGAGAGGAAATCACGATCGCCAAACTCCAACGAGTTGGCAGAGCCGAACGCTACCTGCGAAACCTGGGATTGACAACGCTGCGAGTTCGCTCTGCTGGCGATACGGCTCGAATTGAACTCCCATCTGAACAGATCCAAGAATTTATCCTTAACACAAATTTATCCACGCTAGTTTCAGCGTTTCAATCCTACGGTTTTGTCTATATCACGCTAGATCTAGAAGGCTTCCGGAGCGGCAAATTAAATCAAGTGTTACAGCTAGCTTCGGCTAATCCGCCATCCATTCAAAGCTGACCTTAAGCTGGATCACGCCAGGTTGCCACGGCTCATCGTCTTGCAAATCCACTTCTGTCCCTTGTAACAACAGTTGGATTTCAGGTGTCATGGTCTCAATCTGTTGCTGAACCTGCCTTTGCAGATGCTCTAGCAAGTTTGGTTGCTGACACCACTGGCTTTCATCAGATTGAACGAGAGTATCGGATGGCAGAGGATGGCGATCGACATCGGGAGATTGCTCTGTGATTAAATCTAGCTGCCAGTCTTGTTCAGGCGTCTGAGCGTTCAAACTCACCGAGAGCCGCAGTATTCCGGTTTCCCAAGCCGATCGCGGTTGCAGGAGCCTAGCTCGAATGCCGCTCATTAGCTGCATCACTTCGTAAGCACTGTGCATCCAACACCACAATAAGCGGAATGCCAGGTCATCCAGTCGTAGAGTGTGTGGAATATTGCGGCTAGCGAGAGTGAGAGAGGTTTGCAGGCGATCGATCACGTGGCAAACTTCCTCAACGACTGAGGATAGGGTCTGCGATTCTGGTAGTGATTCTGGAGTTCTCTGGAGTCTAAAACACTGGTTTAAAAGGCAATCAAGCTGTTGTTGAGCAATGATTGAACCATACTGCTCCAGCCAAGTTGTATCTGTGAATTGGATCAGCGGTTTGAGAGATTGAAGCGGCGCATCCTCATCTTTTTCATCCGAGGGGATAAATTCTAAGCCTAGCCGAAGTTGAAGAATTCCGGAATGCCAGTTTTGATGAGGAATGAGAAGTTGGACAGGTAGGTTGTTAAGGAAGGGGACGATCGCCGGAGTCGTGTAGCAGACTTGCTCAGTCAACCGATCGAGCAAGTCTGCAATGAAGATGGGCGATCGACCCAAGGATGGATCCGGGAGGGCCATGAGGCGATCGGCTGATAAAACCGAAGGATTGAGTTGATGAGTCGTCAGATCGAACGAATGAGTTTGATAGGATGTACTCAGATCCAGGCAGGCAACCAGTCTCAGAATTCCAGTCTGCCAAGACTCATTAGCTTGCAACACTTGAGCCGTCTTTCCTTCCATCAGCCGCATCACCCCATAACTACTCCGGGCAATTCCCCAAAGCAGCCACGGAGCAAGAGATTTGAGCCAGAAGTAGCCTTGCTGGAAGGGTGAAGAGATCGTGTGGATAGGTGGAGCCAAATGCAGAGCGTCTAAAACATCTTGAGCTTCTTCGGAGACATAAGGCATCAACGCTTCCGAGGTTTGGCTCTGGTCGGCGGGAGCCGATAATTTTAGCTTCGCAATCACCGCCGTCAACCGTTGTATGGCTGTCAACGCAGGCTCATATAAGCGATCGGACTGACTTGCAAGTTCTGGGGCTTCTGGGGATGGCTGGAGCTTCAGAATGATCTGATCAAGGGTGGCTGGATCAAGCGTGGATGCAATCCGAGAGTCTGGAGAGTCTATTGCAGCAGGGGCGATCGAGAGGAGGTCTACCATTGCTTTCTCAGGTTGCACATCAGTGGGTTGCTTGCAGATTTCCCATCTTATAGCCTCAATCTCCCGAAACGAGACAATCGCTTTACGTTTATGCACATTTACTTAATCAAGTGAGGATTGTTACGCTTCCGGTGTCCAAGTCATAACGACCTCCCACAATTTTCAATTTGCCAGATTGCAGCCGTTCTGTGAGTAGCGGCGATCGTTTTAATCGTTCAATTTGATAGTGAACATTCGCAATAACCGCATTATCAACGGTATCACCAGATTGTCCCTTAACGGTGTCTATGACTGGCAAAATTGCTTTCACAAAGCTACTAATTTCACCAGGCAACGCTTCATTTTTGACGGCGGCGGTCACTGCCCCACATCGCTCATGACCTAACACCATCAACACGGGTGTTTCCAACAAAGCAACAGCATATTCAATGCTGCCGATGACTTCAGGGGTCACGATATTTCCAGCAATCCGGACATCAAAGATATCTCCAATGCCTTGATCAAAGACAATTTCAGCAGGCACTCGCGAATCTGCACAACTCAGGATCGTTGCAAACGGATGTTGAGCTTGAGCAACTTCCTGCAACCGAGCCTCGGATTGATCGGGATGTTGGAGGTGGTGTTGGATAAACCGCTGATTTCCCTCCATCAGTTTTTGGAGTGCGGCTTCTGGATCAAGCGATAACTCAACCGCTTCAGCCGATTGGGTGCGCCAGAACAGGTCACTGGCTAGGGCTAACAAACCCACCACTCCGGTAGCTCCTAACTTTAGGAAGCGGCGACGTTCCATGAAATGTTTTGTCAGATTCATAGCCTTCTTATAGCGACGCGACACATTTGACCGATCGAATTTCCATCGCATCTGAGATGTAACAGGTGCCCCCAAACTTATTGAGCAGCGGTCTAATATTTTCGACAACGGGCTTGAGTTGCTCTGGCATACAGAATGCAATGATATACACATTGTCAAGCATCGTCATGTCTAGATCTTCATTGCCTTCTCGCAACCCTTTTCCGGCAACATTACGAATCACGGCATGACCATGGACACCTGCACTGTCCAAATTATCCAAAATTTTGCCAAGCTCAAATGAATTGGCAATAATTTCGATTCTTTTAACCAGATGCATATTGTTACCTCCACAACAATTCGATTCCATATAGATAAAGTGGAATACCCACGATGATATTGAATGGGAATGTCACTGCCAACGCAGTAGAAACATACAGGCTAGGATTCGCTTCAGGAACAGTTAGCCGCATCGCTGCTGGAACAGCAATGTAAGAGGCGCTAGCACACAGCACAGCGAATAAGAGCGCATCTCCTTGCGGCATCCCAATAAATTTGGCAATCAATAATCCAATGCCTGCATTGAGTATAGGAATCAGTATGGCAAATGAGATGAGGAAAACTCCGGTTTTTTGCAAGTCTTTAATTCTTCTGGCGGCAACCAGCCCCATATCCAGCAAGAAGAAGGTGAGGATGCCATAGAACAATCCTTGAGTAAAGGGTTCTAAAACTTTCCAACCGTGTTCTCCGGTCAAGATGCCGATCAATAGGCTACCGATTAGCAGAAAGACTGAACTATTCAAAAAGGCTTCTTTCAAGACTTCAGACCAGACGAAATCTCGCTTTCCATCCGCTGTAAATAGGTTAACCAGGATGAGTCCAACGATGATAGCCGGAGATTCCATCAGGGCTAGGGCGGCAACCATATAGCCATCGAAATCAACGCCGAGTTCGCTTAGAAATGCACTTGCTGTAATGAATGTAACCGCACTAATAGAGCCATATGTAGCGGCGATCGCCGCCGCATCGTAAATATCCAGCTTGAGCTTGAGAATGAAGAAGGTGTAAATCGGGACAAAACAAGCCATCAACATGGCGGCTAGAAGGGTCAGAACCACGTCTTGAGTCACGCCACTTTTGATTAGCTCTACTCCGCCCTTAAACCCGATCGCAAATAGCAAATACAGCGAAAAAAGTTTAGGCACAGGGGCAGGAATTTCTAAATCGGACTTGACAAAGATAGCTGTCATCCCCAAGAAGAAAAACAGGATTGGCGGATTCAGGATGTTAGATATAATCAAGCTGACATCCATGTTCGTCCCTCCTCGTGTTGATGAAACGGGCAATTAAGAAAACTTTGCATCTTAGCTAGAAAACTGACGTAACGGCTGAATCATGATGTATCGCGTCCCGTTACCCTCTGTCAATTAAATGATTTAAATGCATATCAGTTTTTCAACCGCTACGCCTCTCTACCCATACGCCTCAGCAATTCTTGCACCCCGATCGCATCTTCTGCGGTTGGCTGTTGAGCCAGGTAGTTTTCTAAATCTTGGCTAGCTTCTGTCCAGCGTCCCATGTGGTAGTAGACTAAGCCTCGATCGCGTTGTTCTGAGGGTAATTCTGGAAAGAGCAGCAAAATGCCTTCGATCGCAGCCAGTGATCGAGGTAAGTCTCCTTGACTCAAGTAAATTGCCTTGAGGTTGGTTAGCATTCGGGTCAAGAAGTGGCGAGGGCTGATAGGGGCTAGAAATTCAGGGCGTAACTCGATCGATCCGCCATACATTTGGTTCAGGCGCTCCTGACAGTCTTCCGCAAACATCACTTCTCCGTTGTGGAATGGATCGACGAAGATTTGCATCTCGCTGACTACCGGACGAATCAGAAAATGACCGGGCATCCCAATTCCAACCATTGGCAAGTCAATCTGACGAGCGATTTCCAGGTAGACTAGCGACAGAGTAATGGGAATGCCAGTGCGACGATCGATCACCTGATTCAGGTAGCTGTTGCGCGGGTCGTAGTAGTCTTCGGTGTTGCCGTGAAAGCCCAAATCTTCGTAGAGATAGTGATTGAGGGTCTGGAGGATTCGCAAGGGATACCGTTCGATCGGTAAACGTTCTTTGACCTCTGCTGCCATTGTTTCGAGGGCATTCAAATATTCCTCTGGGTCAAGATCCGGATATTCCTCTTGTGATAGGAATAATGCGGCTTTCGCTAAGTGAATATGTTCGTCAGGTTGATTGATTTCTTGATAGAAACGCTGCCGTGCTAGGGGAAAATCCATAACCTAAATTCCCCAATTCTCCTTCAAAGTTGGGGACAGGGAACAGGAAAGCTCAATCTTCATCCTTCATCCTCCATCCTTCATCCTTCAATCTTCAATCTTCATCCTTCAATCTTCATCCTTCATTCTTCATTCTTCATTCTTCATTCTTCATTCTTCATTCTTCATTCTTCATTCTTCATTCTTCATTCTTCATCCTTCAAGATAGTCATTGCCTGAGCCATATTGCCACGCATCTAGAAGTCGTTGGTAATAGTATTGCTGCGGGGCCGGGAGGGTTCTGAGCCAGGGTTCGATCGATCGTCCTAATGAGTAAAGTCCTGAGTAAATGCCCAGGTTGATAAAGTGAATAAGCCATTCTAATAGGGTCAACAGTCCGACTTGTGGAATGATTTTGATCCCTAAGCCAGGATGTATGATGGATACTCTTGCCAGGGTTTGCAGTAGGGCGGAAAACTGCACAACGTCTTGCAGGAAAGGCTTAAGGACTCGATCGCCCAAATGTTCCATCTCTTGAAATACATTTGAAAGCAAGGTGTTGATTTGATCGGGGTCGATCGCCTGTCCCACTTTTACACTCATTGCGCGTTGAAATAGCCATGTCACCGCCAGGTTGGGCTGATAGGGCTGAAGCAATGCCAAGTCATTCCGATTCAATACGTCGGATTCTAGAGCGGCATGAATTCCGTTTGTCAGTCGTTTAAGGTGGCGAATCATGGCTCCAAATCCACCAAAGCTGAGGGGCGATTGGCTGCTACTGCTGTCTCCGATCGCCAAAATTCGATTCCAGGCAGGCAACAAGGGACTTTGGCGATAACACGGAAAGAATCCAAATAATGCTCGTTGAAATTGCAACTGCGATAACTCTACATTTTGATAGTCTGGCAGAAGCTGGAAATAGTCCTCAAACAGGGTTTCAAGGCTGGGACATCGCGATCGGCATCCACATAGGTAAACAAGTATGTTGTTCGACCATCCCGCGCCGGAAACGCTTCCCAAAAGGATTGGCGATCGTTTTGGGTTGATGTAAATGAGGCGAATAAATCCCCTGTTTCGTTTTTAGGAAATCCCTGAGCGCAACTCCCAACTACCATGCAAACGGCATCTGGTTTTTTTCCTTGTCGTGCCTGCCGGGAGATCGGCGAAAAGTGTCCCATTGCGTCTAACAGCAAGCGAGTGGTGGAGGGGGGGTGATGGGGGGATGGG
>JAAUSF010000193.1 GCA_012033255.1 Cyanobacteria bacterium RU_5_0 | reverse complement strand
AAATGAAGGCTTACGGATTTTGGCGTTGGGAACCAGCGCTACTGCCCTCGGAGGGAAGGTAAGACCAAAGCGGTATGGGCGTAAGTCTACTACGGCGGAGGCGCTTCCCATTGAGGAGGGAAGCCCGCGCTCTACAGCTTTGCTGTGAGCGTCGGGTAGTTCACTTGCCTGCTTGTCCAATTCAAGGACAAATCAATATGAGAAAACTGATAACGAGATGTCTACTCTTAGTAGTTGTTGTGGTCATTAGCGGTTATTGCAGCCTTGCTCCATCAGCCAAGGGACAGTTACCTTTCTCAAATAGCGTTGACCTGGCTCTTGTCGGTGCAAAAATTTATCCATCGCCCACAGCAGAAGCGATCGCCAATGGAGTCGTGCTGATTAGCAATAGCAAGATCACGGCTGTTGGTGAGAATGGCACGATCGAAATTCCTCCTCGCAGTCAAGTCGTTGACTGCACAGGTCTGACACTCACTGCCGGGTTCTGGAATAGTCACGTCCATTTCAGCGAATCGAAATGGCAGAATGCGAGTAGCCTCCCTGCTTCACAGCTTGCTCACCAGATTCAGGAGATGCTGACCCGCTACGGCTTCACCCATGTGGTTGATACTGGCTCTTACCTGGAGAATACTTCTGCAATCAAGCAGCGAATTGATAGCAGAGAGATCTCCGGACCTTCTATCCGCACGACAGGACTGCCCCTTGTCCCGCCTAACGGTAGCCCTTTTTACGTAGCTCCGATCAGGCTCCCGGAACTCCCGACCCCTGAAGAAGCGGTGAACCTGGTGCGAGAGAGAATCCGATCAGGTGCCGACGCCATCAAAATCTTTTCGGCATCTCCTGCCTCGCCTGATCAACCTGCCATTGTGATGCCGCTCGATATCGCTAAAGCCGCAGTCGCTACCGCACACGCAATGGGAAAGCTCGTGATTGCACATCCTACCAACAATGCTGGTCTTAATGTGGCTCTGGAAGCGGGTGTAGACGTTCTTGCTCATACTACGCCAGATGGCCGAGAGCCGTGGGATGAAGAGTTGGTGAGAAAACTTCATTCAGCTCAGGTTGCTCTAATGCCGACGTTGAAACTCTGGAGGTTTGAGCTTGAGCGCAATGGGGCGGCTGAGGAGACGGTCGAGGAATTCATAGCGATCGCGTTGCAGCAGTTAAGCGCATACTCGCGGGCAGGCGGAGAAATTCTGTTTGGCACTGATGTTGGGTACATCACAGACTACGATCCAAATGACGAGTACATCCTGATGGCAGAGGCAGGTATGACCTTCCGGCAGATCCTGGGGTCGCTGACGACTGCTCCTGCCAAACGCTTTGGGTTGTTCGAGAAAACGAGCAGAATTGCTCCAGGTATGGATGCAGATATAGCGATATTAGGCAGCGATCCAGCGACGGATGTTCATGCATTCTCAAACGTTCGATCCACTTTGCGCGCAGGAAAAATGATTTATCAAAGCCATCAGGCGTGATGTTAGCTCATTGTAACCAACAACGGCATCTAACAATATGCCCATAACGCCCCTGCATCCGACCGACGAAAGCTTATCTGATGGGTGTTCAAGATTGTCTGCGGCGAGTGATGGATAACGGTATGCGGCTCATATCACAGGTTGGTGCGGTATCCTAAAGATGATCTGTTGAGGCTGACAATCGACAGAGTTATATGATTTATCAGACTTACCAACCTCGGGCTGCTTCGCAGATACCGCAAGGGTCGCCGCTCTCGCAGTTCGTTGAATTTCTATGGTATTGGGAAGGAGATGACTTACCCAAGTCCCGTTCATGCCTATTGCCCATTGGTTCAATGGAGTTGGTAATCGACCTTCACGAAGATAAGATACCACTCTTTGAGCTTTACACTCAGGCTCAGTGTGGTACTACCAAAGGGGCAAGGGTCTGCGGTGTTCATTCCAAGGGTTTTCTTATTGATAAGGATCAAAACTGTTCCGTGATTGGCGCACATTTTAAGCCAGGAAAAAGTGCTGCGTTCTTCGCAATTCCTGCTGGGGAATTGCATAATCAGATCATTTCGCTAGAAGAACTATGGTCAGGGAGTGCTACAGAACTCCGCGATCGCTTGCGGTCAAAGCCGACCATAGAAGCCCGTTTTCTGACACTGGAGCAGTTTCTCTTAAGCGTGATGCAGCCCCTTGATCCCTATTCAGTGGTTGATTTTGCCTTGCACACATTTGAGCGATCGCCAACTGCTCTAGTCAGTACCGTAACGGATCAAATTGGATTTAGCACCCGCCACTTCAATCAGATATTTCGCGATCGAGTGGGGTTGACCCCAAAACTGTATTGTCGAGTTCGGCGGTTGCAGCACGTTCTCCGTCTCCTGAAAGGTAAAGAGCTAATCGATTGGATGGATATTGCGTTTACCTGTGGCTACTTCGATCAGGCTCACCTCATCCATGATTTTCGGACGTTTGCGAATTGTACACCCACTGAATATGTGGCAAAGCGTGGCTTCCATCCTTGCCATGTAGAGCTATCGAATTGAGGTCATTTTTTTACAATCCCTCAAGATCCATGCTGCGCCATAATGAACCGTACATCAACCTGGCTATCAATTGGAGGGAGTCGTGATGGGCAGCGTCGCAATCATCTACTTTTCTGGTACAGGACATACGCATCTCATGGCTTAGGCGATCGTCTCAGCTGCGAACACTTTGGACAACACCTCGCAAAATGGCTACATCGAATCAAATAGCCCAATCCTTTAGGCATCATGTTAATCAAACATCAAGTTCTTGAGCGTATTGCAGACGGAACAGTCACGTTAGCATTTCGCCGATGGAAATGTCCAACCGTGAAAACAGGGGGTCAGCTTAGAACAGCCGTCGGTATCTTGGCGATCGACGAAGTGGCCGTGATTCATGTTGACGAGATTACGGCAGAAGCTGCTCAAAAGGCTGGATATTCATCTTGCTCAGAACTATTGCACACGCTAAATAAGAATGAAGAGGGTACGTTGTATCGCATCAAATTTCACTTTGCGGGACAAGATCCTCGTGAGGTGTTGAGGGAGCAGGTTAATCTCACGGATGACGAGTTTGATAAAGTCCACCAGACGCTTACACAACTTGATTTAAAGAGCCAAGATGGTTCCTGGACAATGACAATTTTACGACTGATTAAACAGCATCCAGGTTTACGTGCCACAGAACTTGCAGCCTTAGTACATCTAGATACACAGGTGCTCAAAGTGAAAGTTCGTAAGTTAAAGAGCATTGGGCTGACTGTAAGTATCGCGCGGGGAGGTTATCAGCTATCTCCACGAGGTTGCGAGATGCTCGATCGTCTGGACTCTACTTGAATAGTTCTATGCAACATATTTGGCAGTGCAACCTAACAACCGTGTTGTAGCCTAGTTGAGAGGTTATTTGTTTGTGTTCAGGGTTAAGTCGCTCTAGGTTCGTGGATAGGATGGTAACCTGAAAGATATACCGGGTAATCTTCGGGGCTGAAGAGGCAATCAAATGAGCAAAATCGTTGTCCAAGAAATCAATGTTCCAAGCACAAGTCTTGCAGTGTGCTCATTACCACACATTGATTTTGCTGATGCGTTTAAATGCCAGCTTCCAGAGCACCAGCCTCAAGATATAGATTCGGTAACACGAGCAATCTTTTTAACAATGCCTCAGTGGATTACGGGGTTGTTGGAGCTACGCAATAATATTGTTCTTCCCTTGGGGCTGAAGACCTCGATTGATGCAGTTCCATCCAACAGTCAAGACAAACTTAAACCAGGAACAGCAGTTGGTGTATTCGAGGTGCTTGCTCGTGGGTTGGACGAGGAGATTATGCTCGGTGAGGATGATAAGCATCTAGACTATCGGGTTTCAGTCCGGTTGGAGCGCGAGGAGGAAAAATCCTGGGTGGTTGTTTCAACTATGGTGAAATTCAATAACTGGTTGGGTCGAGCTTACTTTATTCCGGTTAGGCCAGTGCATAAGATCGTTGTTCCAGCCATGATGAGATATGGTTTAGGAAATTCAATCAGTCATGCAAGTGCAACGGCATAACAACCTCAATGCACACCGACCACCGAAAGGTTATCGGTTGGAGTTCAAGGTTATTTGCGGCGGGTGATGGGCAAACCTTATTCTGATGTCAGGAGGATGGATGAAGCCACAGTACAAGCCAGCCAACTACAGCACCGTGTCGCCCTATCTCGTTGTCAATGATGCGGATGCAACCATTGACTTCCTAAAGCGAGTTTTTGGAGCCATCGAGCTGCGGAAAATCCCTGATGAATCTGGCAAGCTCATGCACGCTGAGGTTCGCATCGACGATACCGTCATCATGCTGGCTGATCCAGCGCCGCCTGATTGGTCGCCCATTTTGTCCCATGTACACATCTACGTCCCGGACGTGGATGCAACCTATCGAAAGGCGATCGAAGCTGGAGCGATCTCGGTGCAGGAGCCGGTCAAGAAGCAGGATGAGGACAAGCGAGGCGGAGTCAAGGATCGGGGAGGTACAACATGGTGGATTGCCACAAAGGTCGAATAGCTTTGGAGGAGAAAGTATGCCCGTGATTACCCCAGATCGATTTGTAGTTGAAGAAATCCCCGCTCAGGGATCGGAAGAACCTGACCGCACGCTCTGGATTAGCGAAGCAGGTGGACTCACCCAGTTTGGTGCTTTGATTGAGGAGTTACAGCCTGGTTCCCGCTCATCGATTAAGCATTGGCACAGTGCTGAGGATGAAATGGTTTATGTCCTCGAAGGCGAGATCATGCTCATTGAAGGAGATGCAGAAACGGTACTATGTGCTGGCGATGCCGCAACTTTTCAAGCAGGAGTGCCGGTAGGTCACTTTCTGGAGAATCGTAGCACTAAAGCAACGCGATGCCTGGTCGTCGGCACTCGAGCAGCAGTAGATACAATTACATGTCCTGACATTGATCGGGTTTGTCACCGTGACCGATCGCTGCCAGATGACATCTGGACTAACGGAGCAGGAGAACCTACTCCGAGTCCCTATTAGCATTTCGATCGCTGACCAATTGCACGCTCCTGAATACCTGACACAACGGGGCTTTCATCCCTGCATGTGGTTCTGCTCGATTAAGGTCAATTTTTTACAATCCTTGCCAATCGATACTGCGTCACAATTGATTAGTTTGTGCCAAGGTAATTTATGCAGATTACGGCTTCCGCCATCTCACTCAACGTCGATGATGTCACCGCATCAGCGACCTTCATTAAGCAACACTTTGGCTTTCATGAAGAGATGTCCGCTGATGGCTTTGTATCACTCTCTAGACCGGATGCTGGCTTCAACCTCATTTTCCTCCGCACTGGACTGGAAACCTTCAAACCGACCCACATGCGTGGACATCAAGCGGATGGGCTACTCATTGTTTTTGTCGTGGATGATATCGATACAGAATACGCCCGAATCCAAGCAGAAGGTGTGGCAATTACAACCTCGATCGAAACAGAACCTTGGGGAGAGCGGTTCTTTCAGGTCACAGATCCAAACGGTGTTGTTATTCAACTCGTGCAATGGATAACCAAGCCAGTTGCCTAACCATTTGAACTCGCTAGAACAAAACTTTGCTCACCGCATCGCAGCGGGAAAATCGATCGCGTCAATCTGACTCTGTTCAAAATATCAATATTGAGGTCGCCCCATTCGGTGAGAGACAGAAAAATGGCTCAAAATTCTACAGAACTTAGAAGACAGAAATATTTCAGTCTCAGTTCGCAACTCGCTCATTTGGATAATACCCAACTGCGCGAGCTGTTTGATCATAGTGAGTCGAATGAGTCGAGTACGGGCTGGGGGAGCGGTCACATTATAGATTTTGGGAAATCCAAGGTATTTGTAAAACGTATTCCGGTTACGAATCTTGAATATGACAACCTATTCTCCACTAAAAACCTTTATAGCCTGCCGACTTTCTGTAATTACGGCATTGGTCCTGTTGCTTCTACTGGTTTTGGAATCTTCCGCGAACTTGTGACCCATATCAAGACCACCCAATGGGTATTGGATGGCGAGATTGCTACTATCCCACTGATGTATCACTACCGAATTATGCCGTTCTTTGGGCAACGATTGGCTGTAGATATGGATCGTCACAAGGCATATGTGGAGTCTTGGGGCAATAACGTGAACATTGGGAATTATGCGTTAGATCGAGCGATCGCTAACTATGAGTTAGTGCTGTTTCTAGAGTACATTCCGCATATCCTGGCAACATGGCTGCACGAAAACCCCAACACACTCGAACAATCTCTCAATGAAATCCGCGCGACGATCGACTTTTTGAGGATGAAGGGAATTATCCACTTCGATGCACATTTTCACAACATTCTTACCGACGGAAATCGAATCTATTTGACTGACTTTGGATTGGTGCTGGATAAAAATTTTGCGTTGACGAAAGATGAAGAGGATTTCTTTGAGCAAAACATATTCTATGACTATGGAGAAGTCTTGCGAAATCTACGCCACCTGATGCGATGGTCTTACGATCGATGTTCGGAGATCGATAAACGCCGAATTGTGGAAAAATATGACATCAAACCAGGCTTACAACCTCACGAACTGGTGTCTATATTACTCGACAACATCGAGCTGATTCAGGCGGATGGAGACATGCAGTTAGATGAGTTCTACGTTGCCAGCATCGTCAAATACCGTAGCATCATTATGCTGATGCACAAGTTCTTTGCTGAAATGTGGGGAAATCAGCAAAAAGACACGAAACTTCCTCACGTAGAACTACAGCGGCTACTAAAGGAGACAGGATTTCTGCCCAATGCGGAAGTTCACGGTAGTTAACTCGATTAGTGGAAACACTCAGTTGCTATAGCTTCAAGGTTGAGCGATGCCATAAATGGAATTGAGAAATGTTCGTGAGCAATGCGCCAATTGTTTCCTTTGTAATAAGCATCAATGAGTTGTTGAAACTTGGCTAAGTCGTTACCTTGCAATTCGATCGCATTCATACTCAAATTCCTTTCTTCTACTCCTATGCTGTCTTACCAAGCTGACAAGTGGAGCGGGTGAGAAGAAATCAACAATGGCAAAGAGAAAGCTTAAAAAAACTTGAAATCAAAATGGCGCTTTCAGGGGTTTCCCGATAAGATCGGTGCGAATCCACTCGCCCGTTTTGATTGAGCAGAACCTATGGTTGCAATAGATAGTGTAGAGGATTGATATGAGTCAAGCAGTAAGTTTTCAGCGATCGCCTCAGCTAGCTATTCACCCCCTAAATTTCTATGACGATCGTCGGATTTCGTCTAGACAAACGGTTATCACCAGAGGGTTGATCGTCGAATATCAGCTTCAGAAACCAGTTGAATTTATCACCTCTGGATTGACCCATCATGTATTGCCTTTCCGCCTCGACAAGGTAGATCGCCAGCAGGCAGCGCGCATTGACAATCAGGAATGCAAAGGATTGTATTTACCAGGAGAGTTCCTTTTTTGTCCTGCCTACACTCCAGGATTTTCAGCATTTTTGCCAAATGACAACCCCGTTGAAGCGATCGTCTTCATGGCTGAGCCAACCGTTTTACAGCAAACCGCAGCAGAAACTCATTGCCTCCATCCCCACCAAGTTGAACTACTTGGCACTCCAAAAACTCGCGATCCACAAATCGCAGCGATCGCCACCTTATTCCTCAATGAAATCAACACAGGTGGACTGGGTGGGCTAGTATATGCCGAATCGCTCGCTAACTTGTTTCTGATTCATCTCCTGCGTCACTACTGTGCCTTTGAACCCAAACTGAAGCAATATCCAGGTGGGCTTTCCTCTCACAAACTACAACAAGCGATCGATTACATCCAAGCGAATCTGGATCAGAAATTGAGTTTGGACGCGATCGCGTAACATCTCAACATGAGTGTGTATTACTTCTGTGAACTATTCAAACAATCAATAGGCGTTGCTCCTTACCAGTATGTTTTACAACAACGAGTGGAACGAGCAAAGCAGTTATTGAAGGATGAAAAGAGGGCGATCGTAGATATTGCTCTGGAATGTGGCTTTGCCAATCAAACTCATTTGAACAAGCATTTTCGCAAGCTCACAGGCATGACACCCAAAAGCTACCGAACCGAACAATAATGGCTTGAGCCTCAAGCTCTCATCGATTCTCGCGGATATCTTATAATTCAAGTATTATCCCCCTTTACTCGCTAAAACCAATGAAAGTCACCGTTACAGAACAAGGTGTATTAATTCCTAAGTCTTTACTAGAAGGAATTCAAGAAGTAGAAATTCGCAAACAGAATGGTGCGATCGTGATTGTACCAATCGTCCAAGAAGACCCCATTTTTCAACTAGGCAAAGATCCAATTTATGACTCAGTAACCGATGCTTCGGTGAATCACGATCTCTATCTCTAGGATCAGTAGCCGTGATGTATTTTATTGATACAAGTTATCTTCTCGCATTGGAGCTAGCAAATGACCAAAATCATCAAGCAGCGCAGTCTCATTGGAAATCTCTCCTGATGTCTGCACCTGCTCTAGTTACGACTTCTTACGTGCTGTCAGAAACAATTACCTATCTCAACAGTCGCAGCTACCATACAAGAGCCATTCGAGTTGGCAATAGTTTGTTGTCCAGCCCATCTGTCCAATTTGTTCATGTAGACGAATCCCTCTTCTATGCGGGCTGGAACTACTTTCAACAACATCAGGATAAAACCTATTCACTAACAGATTGCATCTCGTTTATTGTAATGCAACAGTATAATTGACCCCAAAAACTGAACTACGCGCTAAAGTGGAAACCCACAGTTTTGTGAGTAATACTCCGGTAAATCGTTTTAGCCGGAAGGATATCAACAAAATTATCAAAGAGAGAGTTGCCAAAGAAGGTAAACATATGAGTTCATTTGTGCTTTGTTTTCAAGATATTGATAAAACAAAACTCACGGTTGTTGGGGGTAAAGGCGCAAATCTGGGGGAACTTTCCAAGATTGAAGGAATCCGCGTACCGGATGGCTTTTGTATTTCTACGGAAGCCTTTAAAAGAATCATTGGGGAAACGTCGTCGATCGACGAATTACTGGATCAGTTATCGCTTCTAAAAGTGGAAGACCGGGATAAAATCGGTGAACTGAGCGGTGAGATTCGCAGGGTCATCGAAGAGATAGCCATCCCTGAAGACATGAATGAAGCGATCGCCCGCCTCCTCTCCAGATTTGATGAAAAAAATG
>JAAUSF010000043.1 GCA_012033255.1 Cyanobacteria bacterium RU_5_0 | reverse complement strand
CATTCGTAAGATGCTTGTGGTTCGCTATTTCTGCCTCAGTGAGGGTATGTCGCTCTGCTCCGATCGCCGTCCCTCTCTCCCGTCCTGTTAGCCCTGCGCCGGTGCCATTAAAAATAATTGTCCTACCATTGTTTGCCCTGTGATTGGCTCAGCAAGGTTGGCAAGATTGGTCGCCGGTGAAGCCGCCGTAGAAGCGATTGAAGAAGTAAACGCAACGCTTCAAGGGGCGCTCCGAACAACGTTTACCAGAGAACGTTTCGATTGACGTTTACGGGCGATCGCAATCGAATTTGGTACTATGCCCGAATTCGCCCGTATTTCAGCACTTCAGAGGTCAGCTTTTCCCAACGAATCTACCCCAAGCTTCAGCAAGTCATTGTTGAAATGCCAATTCCCTCTGAGTTGGCTCAGGCCAAAGTGTTTCAAAGGTCGATCGCGATCGCTAAGTTTCCCTATCGTCGCTGGACGGTGATTGATAGTGATTGGTCGGTGCAATTAGAAGAATTAATTGGGTGATTTTAATGAAAATTGGCGGAGAAGAATTAGCATTTATTGCAACCGTCATCACGCTAATAGGAATGTTGTGGAAAGTTTTTGTCTCCATTGATGGAATGTGAGACGAGCTTAAAAATGAAATCGCCAAGATTCGCAATGAACTTGAACGAGAGAACCTAACTAATGATGCGTGGCAAGATAAAGCAACGTTAACTTTTAATCAGTTGAAAGAGAGAATTGACCACAGCCATACACGATTGCGAGGTGAAATCAAAGAGTTAACGGTGAAGGTGAATGGAATTGAAGGCTTTCTCATCAAGACAACCGCATATCAAGCTCGAAATTATGGCGATAGTCAGGGGGATTAAACTCTAGGTCTGAAGACTGTTAGCTTCCACAGGTAGATGTGTTTGACCGCTCCAACCTGCCTAGGGGGCGGTCTTTTCTAGGGTTCCCACGGGCAATGAAAAAGGTGGGTCAGGTAGGCAGATTAAGTTTCATCTCAACCAGGGAAGATTTAGGGAAGTTGGTTTAGCAAAATCCTCAAAGAGGGCGAACGAGGGGACTTGAACCCCCGAATGGCGGAACCACAATCCGCTGCCTTAACCACTTGGCTACGCTCGCCATTATCTCGTTTCTGATCATAGCACAGTGCGAATTGCTTTAACTGACTCGGCACTGGGAGAGACAAACGGTAACATAGAGATGCTGGAACCAATCTCATGGCGATGGTTTCAATGGAAAAAGCAAGCTCTAATGTTGCAGTGGCGATCGTTTTAGAACTTGGTGAACATTCTCGATTACCTACAATTCTGGTTGTATGAAAAACCTAAAAGCAGTTGCTTACTTTCTTGCCGCGTCGTTATTAGGAATTGGCGTTGCAACGGCTGTAACCAACCCCAATCGGGAGAGCTACGAAAATTATGCCACTCGGCGTATCACTGCTCACTTACAAGAAAATACCTGTACTGACGCAGGCTTACTAAAAAGTGTTTGTAGCTCTTTTTTGGAAGATAATCAAGCTCAGATCAATGAATTCGTTGCTGTCAATACAAAACAACAAAATTTCCTATTTTGGAGCATCTATAAAACCGATTTATCTCTCAAAGAATCTCTGCCCTCTATCGCTAAAGATTTAATTCCGTCCTACCACTTTGAAACCGTTGGGATCTTTAGCAGCTTCTTCACCTACAGGGCGCAACGAATTCGAGACGAGGGGTAAAGAATGAAGGATAAAGGATGAAGCAGAGAGACTTACAGCGGTTTTCAGACGAGTGAGCCACAGTTGTGTGTGGGTGGGTAGATGAGTGGATGAGTGGATGAGTGGATGGGTATGCGTGTGGCTTATGCAAGTGAAACTAGCTGTAGGTGGTCTTTGAGAGAAAGATTAGCATTTAGATAAAGTGGTATCTTTTCGGCACTTTATAGTCGCCCAAGACCTACCCTAAAATCCCCTTGTTGCATGCAGGGCATCACATAGAGATTAAGCTTTAATTTATCCCTTAATTATGCAACGCCCTTTTCTGTTTGTTCGCGAAACTTGAGCAAAATCGTTCCAAAATCCAAAATCCAAAGTTCCTAGAACCGAACGCCTAATCCGCCTTGAACAGAAGCAGCGGTATCTCCACTTTCCTCATAAGCATCAAAGGCGATGATCGCATTTCCAAACAGCACCAGATTGCTATATGGGAAGCTATAGTCAATTCCAGGTTGAAGCACAAAACTCGTTTGGTTGCCGATCGGGGAGACATTTTCATCACTATCTTGGATGGCAACACCGGCTCCAATATAAGCATCGGTTTGCCAGTTTAGCGGAATGTCATACGAAATAGTCGGGACAATTGCCGTTGCATCACTAATTAGAACTTGGGTACGTAGAGAGATCGGAACTTCCAAAAATCTATAGCGAACGGCAATTAATCCACCCGCCGTGGTATTGCTATCGGTTCCACCATCTGTCAAGCCAACCGTTGCACCTGCTCCAATGTAGCTTCCATATGCAGCTTGGGCAGACGCTGAAGATGGCGTAGCTAAAACCAATCCGACTCCAGCAAGACTACTTAGGGCAAGCCCCCACAAAGAAGCACGAGTTCCCGAATTCCACATACCACGATTTGAATGACTAACATCCTTCATTGCTAATTTCCTCAGATACGACTAATTTTCAGGTACATGCAATAATTTCACAAACGATAGCTTACCCCTCTCGAAAAAGCCACTCGATTATTCAGGCAAATTGTTCCATTTCTAGTGGAAGGCTATTAAATTTCTTCAATTAAAGTGAATTATATCAATGATTTAAGCGTCTGGAGAGCAAAAATGACTGTTTCCGATCGCGGATCGCCCAATTTTTGCCCTTTCAGTGAGGAAGTAATAGGATGGAGGCGATCGTGATCTCTATCCGCAGCCCTCTAGACTAGAGCAAAAAAGTCTCCAGCGATCATGAGATTTGTTTCAATCTTTCTGAAAACCCCGATAATTAGTAGAAAAATTTAGGGAATTCTAATCATAACTTCTCTTGATCACCCCACAAACCTAGCCCTTATCATGTGGAAATACTCACGCGCCGTTATTCTTGTTTCTACCTTGCTCCTACCTCTCCTGGGAGACAGTTACTCTCCTGTACTCTCTCAAGAACATCAAGGTTGTTTTTGGGTGGATTCTCTTGGCGTATTGTATGACTTGTCTGAGATTTGCCCATCGCCTCGGCCGTTCCAGGCTTCCGCGCCTCCAAATACACCTCAATTAGGCACAGGCGATATCCAGGTGACATTGAGATGGGCAACGACAGATGACCTGGATTTGGCAGTTACTGATCCAGATGGAGAAAACGTGACTTACTTCAATCGGGCGATTAGCTCCGGAGGACAGCTTGATGTAGACGCGAACGCGGGATGTGCCGAACAAAATTCAACTCCGATCGAAAATATTTTTTGGCCTCCCTCTCAAGCTCCTCAAGGAAATTATACGGTCACGGTGAGTTTATACTCTCGCTGTCAAGGATCAGGGTCAATTCCGTTTACCTTGACGCTTCTTGTTCAGGGTACGACGCAAACATTCACAGGAACGCTGGATGAGTCAAACCCCGTTGCGACGTTTCCATTCTCACTGCCATTACAGCCTTAATCCTCAGCCCGTCGTCAATGATAATTGCTCCTAGACTAGAGCAAATTATTGGTTCATCAATCAATGAAAATTCACAAGCTAAAATTTGAGAGTTAAGAGTCAAGTGAATGCTGCATTCTGAATTCTAAATTTCTATTAGACAACTGAGAAAAATCTGAATTATTCTTAAAGATATAGGCAACTTTTTTGGGGAGGCGAAATGCGTCAAATTTTAGGGATGGCGATCGCAACAGCCCTGGCTCTATCTGCAAGCGGATGTGATGTGTTTGATGGGGGTGATGATACAGCGACCCCTCCAGAATCTCCTAGTCCTGTTGTGATTTCACCCTCTGTGGCTCCTGCTAGCCCTTCACCAAGTCCCGGAGCGAACGGAACGCAGACTCCCACTGTAACGCTGCCCCGTGATCTTGACTTAATCCGCTCCACTGATCCTGATCAGCGAGTTCAGTCTGTTCAAAGTAACCGTTCTGATCCGTTCGCGCTCATCCCCACAACGCCCACCGTTGAGTTCCCTCCCAGCCCTTCACCTGTTGCCCAGGCTCCCGCCCCAGGCTCAGACATTCCGGGTGGAGGAGTTGCGCCTGGTTCAGACGTTCCGAATCAGCCTCCGGGTGGGCTGGCTCCTATCCCAAACTTGGTGCCTTCTGCGCCCTCTTCACCCGTCGCTATTTTGCCTCCTCCTCCCCAACCCAACTTAGCAAGAGCCGTCGCTGTGTTGGGCGTGGTGCAGATTGGAGACACGGTGTATGCGATCGTGGACGCTCCCAATGAGCCAAGCAGCCGCTACGTTCGGGAAGGGCAACGGCTCTCTAATGGGCAAGTATTAGTCCGACGCATTGAAATGAATGCGGGTGCGGAACCTGTCGTTGTGTTTGAGCAGTATGGGATCGAAGTGGTAACAGCAGTTGGCGAAGGAGGTATCCCAGAGACACAACCCTCCCCGGCAGCATCAGTTCCAGTTACAAATAGTCGTCAATCTGGTTGATACAGCCGTTTCAGTTGAATGCGGTAGGCGTAGGGGCATGGCATGCTATGTTCCTACGAGGTTGGGGTATTGAACACAATTGAAACCCGTTATGTGTGTCTCTCACGGGTAGGTCGTAAAACTTGGCAATAAAACTTAAAGTTGTAACCAAACCGATCGACCCAACGGAGTAGTACTCTGAGAAACGATCACAGTTTTTTTCATTCCGTTGCAGACGCCTATTCACAGGGTTTTCTATGGTTTGGATTGAATTATTCAATCTAGAGCCTAGTTTTTTGCAATGGAATTGATTTTATAAGATCAATATCCTCAAAGGAAAACACTCATGGTTCAACGTGGTTCTCAAGTTCGAGTCCTTCGGAAAGAATCCTACTGGTATAACGAAGTAGGTACCGTTGCATCCATTGACCAGAGCGGCATCAAATATCCAGTCATTGTCCGGTTTGATAAAGTTAATTACACTGGCTTCAGTGGTTCTGCGAGCGGAGTTAACACCAACAACTTCTCTCAAGAAGAACTCTTAGAAGTCGAGGCACCCAAGGCTAAGAAGGCTTAAAAACCCGCTATCTGGCTGAACTCTGTATAACAGTGCCCGAATTACCTGAAGTTGAAACGGTTCGACGGGGTCTTAACCAAGTGACCCTTCATCAAACCATTCTGGGTGGCGATGTGTTGCGTGATCGCACGATCGCCCACCCCTTTTCAATTGCCGAATTTTTGATTGGGTTGCAAGGAACCGCGATCGTTCAGTGGCATCGACGGGGAAAATATTTGCTGGCAGAGTTGGTAACATCTGCTGCAACGGATAGAGCGGTTCTCAATCAGGTGAACCACATTTTGCAGGGTGAAACGCCTTTCGCCCCTACGGACATACTTAATCCTCATCCCTCATCCCTGTTCCCTATTCCCCATTTTCTCCCCTTCGCAGGCTGGCTCTGTGTTCACCTCCGCATGACTGGGCAATTGCTGTGGGTTGAGCAGAGTGATCCGTTGCAGAAACATACTCGTGTCCGGCTGTTTTTTCCAAATGGACGAGAACTGCGGTTTGTGGATCAGCGTACCTTTGGGCAAATGTGGCGGGTTCCATCTGGTAAACGTCCGGAAGAAGTGGTTTCTGGATTGGTGAGTTTGGGTCCGGAACCTTTTTCAGTTAAGTTTTCGGTTGCTTATTTAGAGGACGGGTTACACGATCGCAAACGCCCCATTAAAAATGCATTGCTTGATCAAACGTTAGTGGCTGGAATTGGAAATATCTATGCAGATGAAGCTCTTTTTCTGAGCCATATTCAACCTCAAACGCTCTGTTCTATGTTGAACTCTAGTCAGATTCAAACGCTCCATGCGGCGATTCTGCGGGTGCTACAGGAAGCGATCGACGCTAGAGGCACGACATTTAGCGACTTTCGAGATGTCGCAGGAGTGAATGGTAACTATGGCGGTGTGGCGTGGGTCTATGACCGGAAAGGACAACCCTGTCGGGTGTGTCAAATGCCGATCGAACGGATTAAGTTAGGGGGACGATCGGCACATTTTTGTCCAACTTGTCAGCAGTAACCTGTTTCACAATGTCGAGAAATCGCTTCACCGTTGGAGATCGATCAGATCTTCGATGAATAATCGCGATCGTGGCTTTGGGGGTCGGTTCGCTCAACGATCGATAAACAACGCCAGTTCGCTGAAGGTTTTGCAGAGAGATGGGGACGATCGCCACGCCAATTTCTGCCGCGACTAAACTAATGATCGTCTGCATCTGAATTGCCTCCTGCACCACATTGGGACTAAACCCAGATTGCTGACAAAGGCTAATAATTTGGTCATAAAGTCCGGGAGCCAAAGAACGAGGAAATAGCACAAATGCCTCGCCTATTAGGGTTTTCAGAGATACTTGAAGTTGACTCGCGAACGGATGAGTCTCTGGTAATGCCACAACAAACGGCTCTTGAAAAATAGGGGTCAGGATCAAATGCTCATCCTCAATCGGAGGACGAACAAACCCAACATCCATCCGGCTTTCTCTGAGCCATTTAATTTGTTGATCGGTAGTGAGTTCATGTAGCTCCAAGCTCACTTCCGGGACACTAGAACGAAACGATCGCAAAATTTCCGGCAACACATTATACGCCGCTGAACTCACAAACCCAATCACCAACTGCCCCAACTCGCCTCGACTCACCTGCTGTCCAATTTGGATCGCCTGATCAAGCTGCCGCAAAATTTTCTGACATTCCCCCACAAACACCCGCCCTGCTTCCGTTAATTCCACCCTTCGCTTCGTGCGATGAAACAATTGAAACCCCAATTCATTCTCTAGCTGCCGAATCTGCTGACTTAAAGGAGGTTGAGCCATATGCAATCGCTCAGCCGCTCGTCCGAAGTGCAATTCTTCTGCAACCGCCATAAAGTAGCGCAAATGCCGAAGTTCGATCATCCAAAAATTTCTACTCTAATCCAACTCAGCGAAGCGATACGATCGGATGGCGTCAGTGAACAAGGCACAATATGACAGCAGAACTTGGAACATCGGGTCAACCTTCTAACCTATACAAGACAGACTTCTACGCTTGGACACAGGAGCAGGCAAAACTACTGCAAGACGGCGTATGGGATTGTCTAGATATTCCAAACCTGGTTGAGGAGATTGAATCGTTGGGAAAACAACAGCGCCAAGAGTTAAAGAATCGTTTAGGGATTCTGCTAGGTCATCTTCTCAAGTGGGAGTTTCAACCCAGCCATCGCTCTAAAAGTTGGTTTATCACGATTCGAGAACAGCGTCGCGAAATCCTGGACATTCTTGATGAAAATCCTAGCCTGAAGCCTTATTTGCCCGAAGCCATCCAGAAAGCCTATCAATCCGGATTAGATTTAGCAGTCCGCGAAACTCCTCTTCACGACAGAGATTTTCCGCCATCCTGCTTCTATTCAACAGAGCAGATTCTAGATTTTTCATATTTTCCAGGTCAACAAACCGATGCAGATGAAGCTTGGAGTTAATCATCGAGTTTTCTAGATGCAAGAGAATGGTAAGCTGTTCCACATTTATTTTGCACAAGTGGACGGGCAAGATGCCCATTCTACAAGAATTCTGAAAATTTGTGATGGGCGGATTGAATATGATTCAGCCTACTAATGATTGCCCATTAATACGTTCCAGATCTCAATCAGCTAATAAAAATATATTGGACAGACAAAGTAACAGTCACTACTGTTGTAATTAACCCGATCGCCAGCTTGAGACTTATAATCTCAACGCTAGATCTTGCGAGAACACAACAGATTGAGAGTTTCAACAATGAGCAAAGGCACATTATTCGACAAAGTTTGGGATCTGCATACTGTCAGTACGCTTCCCTCTGGACAAACTCAACTCTTCATTGGACTTCATTTAATTCACGAAGTGACTAGCCCTCAAGCTTTTGCCATGCTGCGAGAGCGAGGATTGAATGTCATGTTTCCCGAACGAACGATCGCCACGGTCGATCACATTGTCCCAACGGATAACCAGGCTCGTCCCTTTGCAGATGACCTCGCAGAAGAGATGATGCAGGCGTTAGAGCGCAATACCCAAGATACGGGTATCACCTTCTATGGTATTGGCTCCGGCAATCAGGGTGTGGTTCATGTGATCGCTCCCGAACAAGGCTTAACTCAACCCGGAATGACGATCGCCTGCGGAGATAGCCATACGTCAACACATGGAGCATTTGGCGCGATCGCCGTTGGCATTGGAACTAGCCAAGTTCGCGATGTCCTCGCCTCTCAAACGCTTGCCCTTTCTAAACTGAAAGTCCGCAAAATTGAAGTCAACGGTACGTTACCTACGGGAGTTTATGCGAAAGATGTGATTCTGCATATCATCCGAACCCTCGGTGTAACAGGCGGTGTAGGTTACGCCTACGAGTATGCAGGCACAACTTTTGAACGGATGAGCATGGAAGAGCGGATGACCATCTGCAATATGTCGATCGAAGGTGGCGCTCGTTGCGGTTACATTAACCCCGATGAAGTGACGTTTGAATATCTGAAAGGCAGAGATTTTGCGCCCAAAGAAATCGATTGGGATCAAGCCGTTGAGTGGTGGACGAGCCTTCGCAGCGATGCAGACGCCGAATATGATGATGTAGTTGTCTTCGATGCTGCCGAGATTCCGCCAACGGTCACTTGGGGCATTACGCCAGGTCAAGGGATCGCCGTTAATCAGGCAGTCCCAATGCCGAATGCGTTGCCGGAGAATGAACGATCGATTGCTGAAGAAGCTTACCGCTACATGGATTTGCAGCCAGGGGAACCGATCGCGGGTACGAAAGTAGATGTCTGCTTTATTGGTAGCTGCACCAATGGACGGATTAGCGATCTCCGCGAAGCCGCCAAAATTGCCAAAGATCGTCATGTCGCAGAAGGGGTGAAAGCCTTTGTAGTTCCTGGCTCTGAGCGAGTCAAACAGCAAGCGGAAGCAGAAGGGTTAGACAAAATTTTTCAGGCAGCTGGCTTCGAGTGGCGCGAACCCGGTTGCTCCATGTGCCTTGCCATGAATCCCGATAAGCTCGTGGGACGGCAAATCAGTGCCTCCTCCTCAAACCGCAACTTCAAAGGTCGTCAAGGCTCTGCCTCCGGTCGAACACTACTGATGAGTCCGGCAATGGTGGCGGCGGCGGCTGTCACAGGTCAAGTCGCTGATGTGCGTGAGCTACTGTAGCGATAACTTCACATGTGAAGAGTTGCTTGATTTAGCCGATGAGTTTCTCGACTTATGATCAATTCAACCGATGTAGGCAAAACAGCAGAGATTGTAGAGATGTCAACACTAACAAGTTAGATCAGGATGTCGCAATGCAAGTGCAACGTCAGCAACAGTATTATTCACCCACAGAGTATTTGGAATTGGAGGAAAAAGCGGATTGTCGGCATGACTATCGAGATGGAAAAATTGTTGAAATGACTGGAGGTTCGTTTAACCACAATCAAATTTCTCTAAACTTGGCACTAAGTCTTAGGCTAGCTCTTAGAGAGCAAAATTACCAAATTTGTATGGCGGATATGCGTCTGTGGATTCCTCGTTATAGTCAGTATACATATCCAGATGTGATGGTGATTGCCGGAGAACCAGTTTTTCAAGCCGATCGCAATGACACATTAACCAATCCTTCTATTATTCTTGAAGTGCTTTCTAAATCCACCAGCACTTACGATCGTGGAGACAAATTCACTTACTATCGATCGATTCCCGAACTGCAAGACTATGTTCTCCTTGATCACTATCGTTTTCACGTTGAACAATTTAGTAAAACGGCAGAAGGAAAATGGTTATTGACTGATTATGAATTGGAAAATGATGAACTGGAATTGACAACGATCGCCTTACAAATTCCCCTTAAGGAGATTTACGAACGAGTCAAATTTGAGAGTCCTGAGACTCAATCGTAATAAGTTTGTCCATTTATGAAGAAGAGAAACACTCATGAGTCAAGTTAAATCAATTTCTGGTCGAGGGATTCCGTTAGTCGGCAATGATATTGACACCGATCGCATCATTCCGGCTCGTTTTTTACGCTGTGTCACCTTCGATGGATTAGGAGCGCAGGTATTTGCCGACGATCGTCCCCAAACTCAAGGACAGCATCCTTTTGATCAACCTTACTATCAGGGAGCCGAAATTCTGGTCGTGAATCGAAACTTTGGCTGTGGATCATCGCGGGAACACGCACCGCAGGCGATCGCGAAGTGGGGCATTAAAGCTCTTGTCGGAGAAAGTTTTGCAGAGATTTTCTTCGGAAACTGCATTGCGATGGGCATTCCTTGTGTCACGGCTAAGCCTACCGATGTCCAACGGCTACAAGAATGGCTGGCAGCCCATCCTCAAACGGCGATCGTCCTGGATTTAGAAGCCATGCATATCCAGTTTGGCGACTCCTCCATCCCTGTCATGATGAACGAAGGTTCCCGCAATATGTTCCTGAGCGGCACCTGGGATGCCTGCGGGCAACTGATTGCCCAAGCCGACCCAATTCAACAAATTGCCGCCAGATTGCCTTACGTCGGGTGGAGTCGATCGGTGGCTAGTGCTTTGTCAAGCCAGATTTGATCGGTAATGGGGGGTGGGAGCGTTGCCCCCACGCAGGGGTAAAACCCCTGCACCCCGCAAAACAAAAAGGACAGGCTACTAGGTAGGGTGAAAGATGAGGGATGAGGGAGAAACTATGTCTTCCTTGTCTTTCTTTTTCTGTCGGCAAAGTTTAACTTTTAGGCAAACTTTCAGTATTGAAGCTATAGATCAGAGTGAGTTCAGGGCATACTGTAAGTCAGTCAAACTGACACAGACTGGCTGACTGCTGTAGGATTGGGCTATATATTATCGAGAGCTAGGTTAAAAACACGGCTAGGTTAGAGCTAAGTTAAAAACCATTGCCTCCATCCTGGCGATTCCCTTATAGAAAAGGTGAAAATATAGAATCAGGTACATTCATCTAGCTCCAAGGCTGTCACGATAGTCTGGATCCATACAATGAGTCCCAACCTGCTCAGTTTAGTTATTCTTTCCTTAACGGATTCTAGAGGCTAAGCCATGATTGAAATGAAAGTCGCTGGAATTGCCTTGGATGCAGTATCCCGTAGTCCAATTGTGCTACTAAGGGATGCCGCAGAGCGCCGCCAGCTACCTATCTTCATTGGTCAGGATCAAGCCAGAGCAATTATCAGTGCGCTAGAGAATCAGGTTCCGCCTCGCCCACTGACCCATGATTTGATGGTCAACTTGATGGAAGAGTGGAATATGGTGCTAGAGCGAGTGGTAATCCATTCTCTGCAAGAGAATACGTTTTATGCTATCCTGCAAGTCCGCCAAGGGGAGGTCAAGAAAGACCTTGATTCTCGCCCTAGTGATGCGATCGCCATTGCCATTCGCACTAAAAGTCCCATTTGGGTGATGGAAGAGGTTGTTGCAGATGCCTCTATCCCGGTCGATCGAGATGCAGACGAAGCTGAGCGTAAAGCATTTCGCGATTTCCTTGCTAATCTGCGTCCTGATGACTTTAAGCAAGGAGGACGGTTTAGTAAGAGGGATGAGGGATGAAGAATGAAGAATGAGGGATGAAGAATGAAGAATGAAGGATGAAGAATGAAGGATGAAGGATGAAGGATGAAGGATGAAGAATATTGAAGAGTTTTAAGTTTTGGGTGTCGAGTGTAAATTAAGTGGATCTGACTAACATTTAGGTATAAAAACTCAAAGTAATTCCTTCATCTCTCTTCTTTCCTCATGCAGTATCGTCGTTTCGGTAAGACTAATTTGAATCTGTCGGTTTTCTCTCTTGGAACGATGCGTTATTTGGCATCTGAGGAGAATGCTTATGAGACAGTATATCGGGCGATCGGGCTAGGAATTAATCATCTAGAAACAGCGAGGGGCTACGGTGATAGTGAGCAATATTTGGGAGCGGCTCTGAAATCAGGATTACCGTTATCTCGGCATCAGCTTTATATCACCAGCAAAATTCTGCCTACTCCGGATCGAGATGCGATGGCATGGAGTATTGATCAATCCCTTGAGACATTGGGGATCGACTACCTGGATTGCCTCGCGATTCATGGCTTGAACACCTGGGAACATTTGGCTTGGGTAGAAAACTCACAGGGTTGTATGGAGGCTGTGCAGCAAGCAGTGGCGGAGGGAAAAATTCGGCATATCGGATTTTCAACCCATGCCCCCTTGGAGGTGATTTTACGGGCGATCGCGACTGAACACTTCGAGTTTGTCAATCTCCACTATTATTTCTTCAATCAACGGAATGCTCCTGCTGTGGAGTTGGCTTATGAGAAGGATATGGGGATATTCATCATTTCTCCGTCTGACAAAGGAGGGATGCTCTACACACCGCCGGAGATTTTAACGGAGTTTTGTCAGCCTTTCTCGCCGTTGGAATTGAACTATCGGTTCCTGCTGAGCGATCGCCGGATTACTACCCTTAGCCTCGGTGCCGCGAATCCAACTGAACTTGACTTGCCTTTGCGGGTTGCCGATCAAGCTCATCCTCTGACACCGGAGGAATTGACTAGCTTTGAACACTTACAAACCCATCAAAAGACTGTTCTTGCTACCGATCGATGCAGCCAATGTTATGCTTGTTTACCGTGTCCAGAGGAGATTAACATTCCAGAAGTTTTGCGTTTGCGAAATCTAGCCGTTGCTTACAATATGACTGGGTATGGTCAGTATCGTTATCGCATGTTCGAGAATGCTGGACATTGGTTTCCTGGTAGGAAGGGCGATTGCTGTACCAACTGCGGTGAATGCCTGCCCCGCTGTCCTGAACGTCTCGATATTCCTAAGCTGCTGCGGGATACTCACGATCGACTGAACGGGGAACCCAAACGTAGACTGTGGGGTTAATAGGGGCGAATCATGATCTCAAGAGTAATAATGTAAAGTGAGTTTGCGTGTAAATACTTACTCAGGAGTCGATCGCTCATAATTTCCTCTCACAACGTCTTGATTCTGCATCCTAATCCCTTCCAAACGTTGGATGAAAGGACGAGCCAATCCGACATACTGTAAGGCTGCATCCCTTTCAGGCTGCTACTACTGCCTTGCTCAAACCCGATCGAGGCTCAACCTGACTTTGCCGAATCAATTACTACAATTTGTGCCGATATGACTGGGGATCGATTAGCAGTATCGCGTCAGCCGTATGAAGATCCGAGTCCGCTTCAGCGAGAGATTCCGAAATCGCAAGGACGACTCTATGACTTTTTGTTAGAAATTGTTAAAACTTGGTCGCCAGAAGATGTTTTGGAAGAGTTTAAACAGTTGTTTTTGTATCAGACCAACACCACAAGTGCCCATCTTCTCCCTACCATTTACCAAATTCTGATCTCAAATCAGGAGCAGGAATTTAGAAATACGTTGAAGCGATCGTGCTACATCCTTGTGAACAATTGGGAATTAGCTCGAAATCATCAGGCAATTCAGCAGCTAGTTCAGCTATTTTCTGATCCAATTTTGTACAAATCTACTGTTTCACCTAATTTGAAGCGATTGCGGGAGTGGCTAAGAAATTTTGTTGGTAGCCAAGATTTTCAAGAACTCAAACTATTTGTCAATCGGTTTGAAAAACAAACAAAAGAACGTTGGAGTGATCGCTATACCTCCTATTTGCTTGTTCCTCAATACATCGATCTTGATAACTCCTTTGAGCAACGACAAGCTGCTCGGAGTTTATATAAAAAACTCAAAGAAAGATTCAAGTTTGATCTAGCTATGTATACTGCTTATTCTCAAAGTGCTGTTTCGCGAGAATACATGCCTAAAAACCCGACAGCTTTGGGCGATGAAGTATTACATTTGATCAAGCGAATTTTAGTCAAACGAGGGTTTTTTAACTACTCCAATTTGGCGCGGATCTTTTTGAATCAAACTCAGAATTTAAGCTATCGAGATTTCAAGCGGAGCCTATTAGTATATCTGACCTCTGCTTCAGATCATCATCCGTTTGCCGATAGGTTAAAGAACCGATTAGCTGAAAAGCTCAATGCTCTTTATTGTGATCATGATGACAAGGCGATCGATCACTCGCTGCTACTCCGAACATCAAATCGAGTGATTGACTATCTAACAACCGAACATCGTCAAGATCCTTCTCCATTATTTGCCCTATTAATTGCTGAGGCAAATCCGCTTCTGTTGGTCATTGTTCTCCTGAGGTTGATTATGATCTGTGGATATTCGCGATCGCATTTGGAAGTTCGGATTGCGGATCTGATTCGGTTTTACGAAAAATATCCAGAAGAGGAATGCCAGTGGATTATTCACTTCATGGAAATTTTCAATATCACCCTAACGATTTATACCGAGAACATCCAATATAATTTAGTCGCTATGGCTAAAACAACTATGACGCAGGCGATCGATTCTCCATTAGAAACCTATCGCATCTTTTCACAGATCAAAAACAACAGTTTTTCAAACGCTGATCCTGACTTAGAACTCGCCGCCTTAGAGGATGAACGTTCTGCATTCGCCCCCTAAATCCCCCAATTCTGGGGGACTTTGAGTAGCAGGTGACTGGCTAATTTTTACTCGACGTATAGCCATAGTCATATTGGTTAGGACATTTTTGTGGGGCGGCTCCGCCGCCCCACAAAAATGTCCATGTCCTAACCTAACTGACTACAGCTATAGTTGATGATTCGGGCAAAATCATTAGGAGCAAGACTGGCTCCGCCGACTAAAGCCCCATCGATCTCAGATTGCGCCATAATTTCATCGACATTGCCGGGTTTAACAGAGCCACCGTATTGAATAGAGACATTTGGATTATCCAACTGACTACGAATTAGACCAATAATCCGGTTGGCCTCAGTCGCATCACAGGTATCTCCAGTGCCGATCGCCCAAATCGGCTCATAGGCAATCACCAGCCTCCCTTGATCCACATCAATCAAATCCTTCTCAAGCTGACCGACGATGAGGGCTTCTGTTTCACCCGTATCGCGTTGTTGTTTGGTTTCACCTACGCAAAGAATGGGAATTAAGCCATGTTTTTGAGCCGCTTTCAAGCGGAGATTAACTGTTGCATCTGTCTCACCAAAATATTGCCTGCGCTCACTATGACCGATAACCACATAACGGACTCCTAGTTCCGTTAGCATGGGTGCCGACACCTCGCCCGTGTAAGCTCCTGCTATTTCCCAGTGAACATTCTGCGCGCCAATTCGGATGCGGGTACCATGCAGATTTTTAGACAGGGTTCCCAGAGTGGTGAATGGAGCGCAAATGACTATCTCGCGATCGTTCGGGGTTTCACCAAGGTGATCCAAAAACCCCTGTAAAAACTCCAGTGCCTCTGCCTGGGTCTTATACATTTTCCAGTTGCCAGCAATAATGACCTTACGCACGGGTGAACTCAGTAGGTAGTAACGTCTAGGTTAAGAACGCATGAAAAGATGCATCCTCTAGTCTATTGCTCAAGGGATCTATTCTCAAGCTATTTGAGTAGTTTCTTCTTTAACTCCTTAAACAGCAGCCTTGCTGCATGCCCGTGCAGGTGCCCGATCGGGTATACAGATTCTTTCCATTTGCCTTTAACGGGTTGCGCTTAGCATTTTGATATCGACTAGCTAGTCGAGTGGCCAGGTCTTCCCCGGCTAGCCATCTGATTATGCCGTAGGGTGCTTGTGCCCATCGTCCTACTTAACAGAGGGCGATCGCGTGTTCTAGTGGTCACTTTTTAAATATGCAATTCTCGAAAGCATCGAAATTTCAAGGCTCACGGGCTAAGCTCTGGATGCGAACCTATCTCTATAGCGGTGGTCACAGTCTAAGTGAATAATGTTCTGAATTTCTTCACACAACTCAGGGCATCTATATCGCTTGAATCCATACGTCCCAAAGAATGCAGAATGCCACATTAGATATAGCACTTTGTAACTCTTATGGGAATTGATATTAGTCTTGTTGCTCTGATTACATCAACCTATTCCTTAATCGCCTGGTATCGTTACTAATGTCCGATCGTCCTACACTCGCGAACTCGAATACACAATTATTCTGGACACATTAGAGAAAACCCGAGCGAATTGTCAAATGATCAAGATGGTGTGCCAACTAAACAGGCTACGACGGCTGCAATTTTCTGGTTGAAAGCTCAGGCTAAATGGAGCGATCGATTAGTGATTGAACAACAGGGGAAGGCTGAAACGGCACAGGTGCAAATCTATTTACCCGATAACGGACGATGCAGGGAAAAACGCCTCGTTCAAGACTTGTTCAAGACGGTAGGGGCAAGTCTCTGGAAATACCTCTAAACCCGTTTCACGAATAGCCAGGTTCATCGCCCTTGGGTAGGCAAGCTCCAGTGCTTCTGGAATATAAGGCTTCAAACTGGGGTTATCTTGCAAGTGTTGGGTGAGTTGCAATCGCTGTTCTCGAATCGTGGCTTTCCAGCTTGTGCTTTGATTGCCGGGTTGATGCTGCCATTTCAATAAATGCCCAATTAAGATAGCCAGTCGATTCCGCAGTTCCTGCCGCTCTCGTTTTCCCAAGCTTTCAATTTCCTCGCTTAAATTTTCCCAATCTAATAAATCGGTTCGATGATCTCTGAGCAGTTTGGCTTGCTCTTGTGTCCAGGCATAGAAATCGCGATCGTAGTTTGTCATAGAAAACTCCTTCAGTAGATTAATGAACCGTCTAAAGTGAACCCTTCTCATCCAGTCGATGAGGTTTGAAGCGGTCAACGGAACACCTCAATCTATCGTCGCAGGGTTTCCTATCTCTTCGTTAGGCAATTGCTCTCATGGTAACCGCCTGCATCAATTACTTGCGTAGCGCGATCAGCACACTAATCACGAGTAAACCTACCAGGATAAGCCAACTCGTATTTTGCCTTAGCCATGCTTTTGTGGAAGACTGCAAACTTGGTTTATAGCCCTTGACTTCGATAGGCTGGAGGCGGTTGTGATAGAGGGTACATTCTTTCGCGTAAGGGCGTTGAGGATAGTTGCAAGAATCATCCTCATCGTAGGTACAACTTTGGCAAAGATATTCGTCTTCCGTTGCCCGAAATAATGGAATCCCCGGATGCCCATGTGCCTTGAGAACAGTACGGCAGTAGGGGCAGGCGATCGCTTGAGCATCAACAGATTGGTGACAACGAGGGCAAGTAGACATCAGAGCACGAAAACAGTCGTTTTTTCAATCCTATCCTAGAGTGAGGGAGGGGTGGGGGGATGGGGAATAAAGTCCCCCAGAATTGGGGGATTTAGGGGGCAAAAAAGACTTGTGTGTCCAAGGTAGTTCCCGCTTAACCCTGACCAGGAGCGTAGAACTTCCTCACTTGATACCGAACTCCACTGATCAATTCGTAAGTGTTACCCATTGCAGCAGCAAATTCTGCTTCAGTTTGTTCTAAAACATCTGAAGGAATCGCTTGCCACTGTTCAAAGGTTTCCCAATGAATCACCTCAACTACTTCGGACAAATCATCCGGGCTAATCCAAACTTCTTTGCGGATGAAGCCAGGGTATTGAGCAAGGACAGGTGTCCAGATGTCAGCATCTCTCTGGACGAACTGTTCACGTAGTTCTGGATCAACGCGGAATTTGAGCCATTCGATTTCCATGCGGTTATCATTTGCCAGAATAGGACTGTAAGGCTGAAAGCAGCCAGATCCGATCATTAACTCGATTGTCTTTGATCTGGCTAGTCGCTTTGAGCAGAAATTTAGGGAACCCAGCATGGATAGCAACAATTTATTCAAGCAATTACTGATGTTTGGTATTGGTACGACTTCGCTGATGGCAGACAAGCTGCGGGAAGTGAGCGATCAATTGGTGAAGGATGGTAAGCTTGACCCGGAGCAAGCTAGCAATCTGGCAAATGATTTGATGCAGCAATTTAAATCTGAGCAAAGCAATATGGAAGCCCAGATGCAGCGACAATTCCGAAATATGCTCCAGGATTTGGGTGTCCCTCGGCAGAATGAAATGGATGAATTGCGAGGGCGGATCGATCGCCTGGAGCGTCAAGTCCGCGATTTAGAAAATAGGTTGTGGCGTTGAGTGAGGATGAAGAAGCGTAAGAATCAGCAGTACACTGAGGATTGAATCTGAGGACTCATAGGAGGATGGATTGTGCGGGAAATTCTCATCAGTTTTGGTGTAATGCTGGTTTGCGTTGTTGTTCTAGTGGTGGCTCAGTTGACTAATCAAGGAGGTGAAGCGATCGCTGCCCCTACTCAACCCAATCCAGCCGTTAGCACGCTAGCCGCACCTGTACCCGTTTTACTTGCTCAATCATCTGACACCCCAGACGCAGGGGCTACTGATCTCATGATGCCAGAAGAAAATCAAGAAGAAAATCAAGAAGAAAATCAGAACGTGATTACAACCGAGTCTGGTTTGGAATATATCGACCTTGTAGAAGGGACTGGGGCAACGCCCGAAGCCGGACAAACCGTGTTCGTTCACTACACAGGAACCTTGGAGGACGGCACAAAGTTTGATAGCTCTCGCGATCGCAACCGTCCCTTTTCTTTCCGCATTGGCGCAGGGCAGGTGATTCGAGGATGGGATGAAGGACTCAGCACCATGAAAGTGGGTGGTCAGCGTCGTCTGATTATTCCGCCGGAACTGGGCTATGGCGCTCGTGGTGCAGGGGGCGTGATTCCACCGAATGCAACACTGATTTTTGACGTGGAATTGCTGCGAATTGGTGGGTAGTTTAATTGAGAAGATTAGCTCTTGTTCGCTGATCGCTCGTACCGAGTTACGGCATAGCTGATGAAAAGGCGACTAATTTGGTTACTGCTGTTTGTTGCCGCGATCGTGTCTATCATTGTGGGTTGGAACTGGCAGCAGATTCGATCGCAGACTCGTGCAGCGGAGGTGGGTTATCAGCCGCCATTAAAGCAAGTGACGATCGCACCACCCACCGTAGATTCCCAAAGGTTGCTGGCAGATGTAGAGGCTTTAGCCTTTACGAGGTATGACGAGGATGATCGTCGTCATACCCGTGATTACATCACTCAGGGGTTAGAAGAGGCTGGCTGGACACCGCAAACGCAGAAATTTGATGGAGGAATCAACATTGTGGCTGAGCGATCGGGCACCGATTCGGAAGCTGGAACGATTCTGCTTGGCGCACATTATGACACGGTAGAGCAATCGCCTGGCGTGGATGACAATGCGACGAGTGTAGCTGTTGTGCTGGAAGTCGCCCGCTTGCTAGGACAGCAGCCCACGCCTCGAACGCTACAACTGGTTTTCTTTGATCTAGAAGAAGTGGGGTTGGTTGGCAGTGAGGCATTTGTCAAACAGGTGGACAGTGAAACGTTGCAGGGGGCGATCGTTCTGGATATGGTGGGCTATGCCTGCTACACGGACGGATGCCAATCCTACCCGCCTGTTCTGCCAATCACGCCTTCTACCAATCGAGGTGATTTTTTGGCAGTGATTGGCGATCAAGGACATAGCCACTTGGTGGACAGTTTTACCCAAACTAGCTCAGCCGAATTGCCCCCAGTGCTAACGCTGACGCTTCCAACGATGGGTCGGTTTACGCCTGATTTAGTGCGAAGCGATCATGCTCCATTCTGGCGAAATGGGATGGGAGCGGTGTTGGTGACGGATACGGCAAATTTTCGTAATCCTAACTATCATCAGCCCAGTGATACGGTGGAGACGATCGACCCGGAATTTTTCCGAGGTGCAGCGCAAATTGTGGTCAATGCTGTAGCAATACTGTTGCACTAGAGTGATATAATCCCTATTCGCAATTTCTGGAAAATTTAGGTGTTGAATTTTGAACTTTCCGACGTAAGAGGCAGTCGATCGCTCATAATTCAAAACGAAGCCAATATTAGGTTCTCAATCCTGACTGCACTTTCAGGGGTGAAATCATGTCTCTTCTGGGGATTTTGACACTTGCAAAAGAGGGACACCCCAAAGCAATTCAAACTTTGGTGCTTGCGAAACGGGGGAATCCTGGGGCAATTGGTTTCCTGATTAACGAAGAAACCACGCCTCAAGGAATCCATACTCATGCGGAACAGCGAGACGGCTGCTTGTGTGTCTTGTTGGAAGCGAATCCACTCCCTGAGCCACAACACGCGATCGCTCTTGTGCAAAATAGTCTTAAAGCTCTAAAGATAGAGTTAACTCAGCCGATCGTGATTTGTGGCTATCAGCAAGGTGAATGGATTCCGACATGGCAGCACACTATGCGATTTGAACCCTCATCCAGTCCACGCCCCTCATCCACTATCACCGTGACTTACACTCCTTCTACCCAATTTTCAGATGCCAGTTTTTCAGATGCCAGTTTTTCAGATGTCAGTGCTATGGAAATTAGCTCAGTTAACATCAGCCCGGTTGATCCTGAAGTCACTGGCGATCGTCCAAGTTCGACTGAGCAATTGATTCCCTCAACTGAGCTAGCTGCGCCATCAGAACCACCATCAGAACTCTCATCAGAAACGCTATCAGAACCATCATCAGAACTCTCATCAGAAACGCTGTCATTCACTGAATTAGCTACGCCATCAGAATTCTCATCATTAGAGCTTCCATCTGAATTGCCGCCGCCATCGGAAACGCCAGATGTCTTCAAACGTCCTGAAACAGTGATATTCCTGATTTTCATCGGTTTGTTTGTGTTTTGGGATACCTATGCAACACTTCTGGAAGAAGCGGAGTCGAGTTCAAAGCGATCGTTGACGACGGGGCAACTGGCTCGACGACTCAAAACGAGTAAGAGTATGATTCGACGGAAGAAGCGTTTAAACGGCTTCAGTGAGTGGACACAACGGTTAGATCCGGATGGCGTAGCCTGGGTTTATCACCGGGGAGTGTATCTCCCTCACTCAGCAGGGTAGTGAGTCTTTTCGGGTTGGTCAGGTTCTAGCATTCCACTCTGGAGTACGGCTTGGGGATAGATCAGCAGGAAGAAGCCTAGCCAGGTTAAAACTGGAAGCGCCACCAGGATTGTAATCCACCAAAGCTTGAATAGAACCCAACTTCCGCTAATCAAGGTGATTCCGGTGAGGAGAATTGACCAGGGTTGACACCACCAAGGTTTATAGTCCCAAACACTGCGTGTAGTTTTTTCCTCATTCCCCATAATGCCCCCTGTTACTTTGCCTCGGAATACAATGTACTGGTAAATGTTGTAGAACAACATGATGGAAATTAAACCGATCAAATGAGGACGATCGTTGGGTTGCCATTCCTTTAGTCCTAGAACGGGTTTAGAGAGATCTTTTTACCTTTTACAGAGATTTTGTTCCCATTTAATAATGGGTTCTATACTTTATTTGATTTCTGCTGTAAGCAATTTTGAGACTTCTGAATGCATTAAAGCGACATCCGGATCGCGCTGAATCGCATAGTAATATCGTTTTTGCAAACTAGTTCCATCATCTGCGGGTTGAAGGAGTGTTCGTGCTTCCTCTAACAGATTAGCCACTGTATCTAGGTTTACAGGGTCTTTAGCATTGAGAACATCGTCAATTTGAACAATAAATTGCGAGATTGGACGGAGCCAACTAAACCACTCGTGCCCAATCACTAATCGAAAGAATTCACCGCTGGATTGAATGCGACCGTGGAACTGTTCGTAAACAACACGCTCAGATTCTAAAAGAGCTTTGTGAAGGCGCAATAGAGCAGAACGGACTTCACGGAGGCGTTGTAGGGTCAAATTGAGGGAAGAATCGTCGGCTGGCATCAGGCGATCGGTCATAAACACTTTTCTTATCTTGTCACGTAACTACTCAGCTTCTCACGTTGGAGCCAAAGTGGTAGTCACTATACTGGAAGTGCAATTTGAGCTACTCTTTGCACTATGAGCTACATTGTCAAGGGATTGAATCGTTGACGAATCCTTCAGAAGATGCATTATTGAGAACGCAGGAATGGACGATCGATCTCCCCACTCCAGAGGCAACTCATCTGTTGGGTGTCGCCTTAGGACGATCGCTTCTTGCAGGCAGTGTTCTTTTGCTTCAAGGTGATTTAGGAAGCGGCAAAACTACGCTCGTCCAAGGGATCGGTGAAGGTTTGGGCATTCCTGACCCCATTGTCAGTCCTACGTTCATCCTGCTCAACGAATATTCAGAAGGACGGATTCCCCTTTATCACTTCGATTTATACCGTCTGGAATCGGCGGAAGTCGATGCGCTTCAGCTAGACCTCTACTGGGAAGGATCGGAATATCCCTTGGGAATTGTGGCGATCGAATGGGCAGAACGATTGCACCATAAGCCTGCTAATTACCTGCACATTGGCTTGACTCATCTGGATGGGGGCGATCGACAAGCACACTTTATTCCCGTAGGAAAGTTTCCAGGCGATGTATTCAAGGATAATTGAAAGTGGTTTAGGAAGCCATCTGCATTATGCCTCGAAGACCCATTCATCATTGCCAATTTTGATTATATTGCCGGAACTGAGCGGATAAGGATAATTTGCAGCTAACCGTTGATTGTTGAGCATTGTGCCATTAGAACTACCGACATCGATCAACTGATAGCGAATGTTGCTCTGTGCATCCACAACTCGTTCAATCCGGGCATGATTGCGAGAACATAAACCGCTTTCCAACACCAGAGTATTGTGAGGTTCTCGACCGATCGTAAATGGATTCGCTGACAGAGGGGTAGCCGTTCCCATGCCGCGATGGATGAGACACGCAGCATGATCCGCCACATTCGATGCCAATGTAGTCGGAGGAAGGGCTTTGCGATCGGTGGCTAGCGGCAATTTTACCGGATCACTACTCTTTGGTATGACAACCGTTGCTTTGGGGATCGTGTTAGTAGGGATTGCGTTGGTGGGTATGGCATCGGGGAGCGGCAGATTAGCCGGGGATTGATGAGAACTAACGTTAATTTGCTGAACGTGAGCCGTGCGTCCAGCCGCTTCAATTTGTGCCCTTAATGCCGCCTGATGAGTTGCTTCCTCTCGTGCTGTCAACCCTTCGACTTGACGAACAACTCCGTGTGCTTGCGGAAAACTGATGTCACTGACGCGGATATCCTCCAGATTGAAGCCGATCGCATAAAAGCTATCAATGTGATTCATCAAATGCTGACGAATTCGCACTCTGCCTTGCTGGATCAATTCATTGAGGCTCATTTGATTGATCACGACGCCCAAGTTATCCTTCGTCGCACTCGTAAGGGCAGCGATCGGGTCAGACAATTCCAACGCGACTCGTCGTGGATCGACCACTTGATACATGACGCTGAGGGAGACATTCACCAGGAATTGGTCATGGGACAGAAAATCTCCACGCGAGACAAACTCCAGATTGCGGATTTTGCTGTCTACCAAGACGATTTGACATTGCTCCAGCCAGGGAAGCGCAAAGCTGAAATGTCGCCCTGGTGTTAGCATTCTCAATAACTGACCATTTTTGACCAGTAGACCCACATAACCCGCCCCGATGAAGTCCATACTCCATCCGATCCAGCGTTCTGGGGTCACTGTGTGAACTAAAGGAGAAGGGCTATTGGACATGAACCTGTTCTCAATCTGACCTGGCTACAACTTTTCTTACTTATTTAATTCAACCCTAACAAAGTCTTTTTCAGGGCAATTCTCGATCGCCATAGAACCAGTATTTTATTTCCACCCGTAAATTTTTCGTTGATGTTGCAATCGGTAGGGGCAGACCGACGTGTCTGACCTGGCTGAGAGGGTAGACACGTCGGTCTGCCCCTACATTACGCCATCCATCAATAGAAAATTTACAGGTAATTTTATTTCAGAGCCTAAATGGGCTTTTCTGATGTCAATTCAATCCCGACAAAATTAGTCGGGTATGTTTGACGCTGTTTTGAGATTCGTGTTACTATCTGCGGTCATTGGGTGGAAATTAACTGCAAGCCTTGCCCAGACAGAAGACCAGACTGAGACCTTGCTGTGTTGATAGTGTTGAAGCCCGCATCTAGTATTAGGGAGAACTCATGATCCAGGCGACTCAAACCTCAAACCTTACCTGCACCCGCTCTACGGCGGCAACCTTCAGCGCTCTAAAATGTAAGGAGTGCGGTGCAGAATATGAACCTAAAGCCGTTCATGTCTGTGAATTCTGCTTTGGTCCATTGGAAGTCCTCTATGACTACAGCGCCCTCAGCCGAACGGTTACTCGTGAGAGCATTCAAGCCGGCCCCAAATCAATCTGGCGCTACCGCTCTTTTCTTCCCGTTGCGACTGACACCCCGATCGATGTAGGTACGGGCATGACGCCGTTGTTGCAAGCGAACCGCCTCGCTCGTCGCCTGGGTCTGAAGCGGCTGTTTATCAAGAACGATGCAGTCAATATGCCCACCCTTAGCTTCAAAGATCGGGTCGTCTCTGTGGCGCTAACCCGTGCGCGTGAACTCGGCTTCACCACAGTCTCTTGCGCTAGCACAGGTAATTTGGCAAACTCGACGGCAGCGATCGCCGCTTATGCCGGGCTGGAATGCTGTGTGTTTATTCCTGCCGATCTGGAAGCCGGGAAAGTCTTGGGTACGCTTGTTTACAGCCCAACGGTCATTGCCGTGCAAGGCAACTATGATCAGGTCAATCGCCTCTGCTCTGAAGTCGCCAACACTTACGGATGGGGCTTCGTCAACATCAATCTGCGTCCCTACTATTCCGAAGGCTCCAAAACGCTTGGTTATGAGGTTGCAGAACAACTTGGTTGGCAACTACCAGATCACATCGTCGCGCCTCTAGCCTCTGGTTCTCTGTTTACCAAAATTTACAAAGGTTTTCAAGAATTCATCAAAGTTGGATTGGTAGACGATAAGACCGTGCGCTTCAGTGGTGCCCAAGCCGAAGGGTGTTCCCCGATCGCCCAAGCCTTCCGGGAAAATCGAGATTTCATCACGCCTGTCAAACCCAGTACCATTGCTAAATCGATCGCGATCGGCAACCCCGCAGATGGGGTTTATGCCCTCGACATCGCCCGCAAAACCAACGGCAACATCGAAGCTGTCACCGATTCAGAAATCATCGACGGCATCAAACTGCTTGCCGAAACCGAAGGTATCTTCACCGAAACCGCTGGTGGCACCACGATCGCCGTCCTCAAGAAACTGATCGAAGCGGGCAAGATTGATCCCGACGAAACCACCGTCGCCTACATCACGGGCAACGGCTTGAAAACTCAAGAAGCCGTCCAGGGCTACATCGGCGAACCTCTGACGATCGAACCCAAACTCGACAACTTCGAGCGGGCTTGGGAACGGGCACAAACCCTCGATCGCCTAGAGTGGCAACAAGTTTTAGTTTAAGGATGAAGGATGAATAGAGTTTTAAGTTTTAAGTTTTAAGTTTTGAGTTGATCATGAATTCAGAACTGACACATAAAACTTAAACCCCTCATCCCTCACCCCTCATCCCTCCCTTCACCCTTCACCCTTCATCCTTCCATCTATGTCTGTCAAAGTTCTCATTCCCACTCCTCTACAAAAATTCACTCGTGACCAAGCGACGATCGAATGTGATGGCAGCAGTATTTCTGAATTGCTCGATTCGCTGGAACAAGATTTTCCAGGGATCAAGGCGCGTCTCTGTGATGAACAGGGCGAATTGCGCCGATTCATTAATTTCTATGTCAACAGTGAAGATATTCGCTTCCTGGATGGTAAAAATACAACGCTCAGTGAAGGCGATGAAGTGAGTATTGTGCCTGCTGTTGCCGGAGGCTAAATATGAACTCCGGGGCTTGCCCCGGCTGATGTTCCACCCCAAGGGGCGGAGAATCAACCCAAAGCGAAATAAAAACTGCTCTACCGTCCTCGTACCAGATCCCGAAACTGATCTGTATTGCGGATGTTGTCAAAGCTGGAATCGGTCTGTGCCATGACCCGATAGAGGTTGGGGCTAAGAATAATTGCCCGATGGAGATGTTTAATCGCTTGGTCTAAATCGCTCTGCATTGCATAAGAGCAAGCTTTACCATACCAGGCATTAGGATTGTCAGGTCTGTAGCGGAGAGATTTGTCAAAGCTGACGATCGCCTCCTCATGACGATCGAGCTTCATTAGCACCAGTCCTCGGTACGTCCAGGCATAGTAGCAGCTTCGTTTGATTACCAGTGCCGTATCAAGACTGGTCAGCGCATCATCATAACGGCGCACAGCCGCCAACGCCACCGCACGACTATACCACGCTCGATAGTTATCGGGTTTCAGTTCGATCGCCTTATCAAAGCTGACGATCGCTTCTTTGTATTTGTAAAGGCACGCATAGGTATGACCCTGGTTATACCAAGTTTGGCATCATCCGGGGCATATTTTAAGGCTCTGCCGAAACTGGCGATCGCATCTTCATAGCGCCCCAATTTTGCCAGAGCAATGCCTTTACCCTGCCATGCCGGAGCAAATTTGGGTTTAATGTGGATGGCTCGTTCAAAACTAACGATCGCCTCCTCATGCGAACCTAATTCATACAGCGCACAGCCACGCTGTCCCCATGCCTCATAATGATCGGGTTTGAGGTCAAGAAATTTATCGAACCGAACAACCGCTCCCTCAAATCGTCCAACTTTGTAGAGCGCGTTACCCTGTTCATACCAGGTTTGTAGGTTTTGGTCTTGACTCATAGCCTTTGAGTCCAGGGTAGATTGTGCTGCGATCGTCTGAGATTCCAGGAGAATGCTGGAATCTCACCCTAAGCGGATGTTTGAAAAGTCCTCGTTGATCCGTTCAAACCCGCTCGATCCCTCTGAATCCTCCTACCCTTCGGGAAGGCTTCGCCAACAAAAAGGGGCCTTTGAGCGGTTCGGTTCCCTCTTTTGAAGGGGGCTAGGGGGGAACAAGTCGGTTTTGATACTTTTCAAACATCCTCTAAGTAAACTGAACTCCATTGTTCCCAGAAAGGAGTCTTAATGAAATAGTACTCGGAAAAATGTTAGAAGTCCGGATTCGAGAGGAAAGGGAGACAAAGGAAAACCCCTATCCCCTATCCCCAGATTTAAGCTTGTACCAAGAAATCAGCCGCCGCCAGACTCGCGTTATTGGCAAGGTCTGCGAATTTTCCGCCTTTGCCGAAGCCGTTGCCTAAACCATTCTCGTTGTAGTACAGCATTCCGGTCGATCGAACATAGGTGATCAGTGCAGAATTGGTTTCAGCTTCTTTAGCAGATAGAACAGTCTTAAAGCTAAGTGCCCCATCGCCGAGTTTCGTGAATGTAGTTCTGTCGAGGACAACCCGATCGTCTCCCTTCTTGAAATCGGTGATGTCATCAGTGCCCATGATCGATCGTCTGAACTGACCATTGATATCGAAGACAAACAAATCTCTGCCTGCTTCGCCTGTCAGCGTGTCACTTCTGCCACCACCGAGCAGCGCATCATCACCCTCGCCACCGAGCAGCGCATCTTTGCCGTAGCCACCAATCAGGTAATCGTTGCCGCCTAAGCCTTTTAGTGCGTTCTTGCCAACGTTCCCTGTGATTGTGTTGTTGGCGCTGTTGCCTGTGACATCCACGTTGCGGAATCCGGTCAGTTTGATGTTCGCAACGGAATCCGGTAAGGTTGTAGTACTGGCAGATTCGGTGGTCAGTGTTGCCAGATAGACATCACCACTAGTGGAATTTTTCAACCCAACCCAAGCCATGCTGCTGCCTGCCAGTCGGAGATTGGCTTCGTTGATTGTGTTGTTCGTCATTTGGGTGGTGGTTTTTGTGGCAACATCGTAAACATAAATTTCGCTGTCATTGCCATCATTGCCGATCCAGGCGACTGTATTCCCGGAAATCTTCACGCCTTCGTCTTTAGTTGAGTTGTTGGTGAGTTTATTGGTGATGCCTGTAGCGATGTTGTAGAGATAAACATCTTGATCGCTGCCATCGCTGCCTGTCCAGACAATGTTTCCCCCTGAAAGCTGCGGGGCTGAATTGCCAGAGTTATTGGGGATGAAACTGGAAAGATTTAGGGTCGCACCTGTAGTGATGTTGTAGAGGAAAATATCATCGGCTGCGATCGATCGCCAGACTACGAAGTTCCCCTCAATTTGAATATCAGCGTTGTTGCCATTTGCAGAAATGGTGCGCGTGTTCCCGGTGGGAATATGGTATAGCCGGACGTTCTTACTACTGTCAAGAAAGGCGGTGTGATCGCTTGCCAGATGCGGATCGGTGTCGTTGCCACCACTGGTTAATTGGACGGTTTTTTCGCCATTGTAATAGTAGATTTCATCTTTTTGGACTCCGTTCGTGCCGATGGTTGCACTCGACCAAACCAATTTATTGCCAGCAAGCTGAACGTCTCTAGACTTTTTGTTGATCAGTTCTGTAGTCTTATCGCCGTTGTAGAGCAACAGATCATCATCGGCTGCCCATGCGACTAAGTTGCCAGAGATCGCTAGATCGGAACCGTTGTCATCGAGTTGAATTGTCTTGCTGCCGTTATAGAGCTTGACTTTTGTGCCATCGCGCCAGACTAAATTATTACTGCCCGAAAGACTGAGTTCGTCTCCCGTATTCAGTGTATTAGAGGGAAATTGCGTAATACTGTATTGCGTCGCCATGCCAAATTCCTCGATCGCCTCGATCGCTCCGATGAAATGTTGATTCAAAACAAGTAAATAGATTCGTTCTTCAGGAGTGACTTTACTCCTGCACAATTCCAGTAAGTGTCTTCAGGATTGTGTTCTCTAGAGTGAGAATGGTTCAATCTCACCGTCCATTCGCTCTCTAAAACTATCCTTTGATCGAAGACCTCCTGAGCATTGCTAAATCATCAGACGGTGTTCCCATTGGGTTGAGTTCCTGAAGAAATCGAATTGGCGATCGAACGGAACATCGGGTCAGCGTTATCATTGATACTCTAGGGAACAAAGATTCAAATCTACCCCATTCCCAATCCCTAATTCTTAAATTGGAGTTTGCCTGTGTCTCAAACAAACTTAGATATTCTGGTAAAAACTGACTCCCTAGTTGCAGAAATCATTCAGAAAGAGCTTCAGCGCCAACGGGATCACCTGGAATTGATTGCCAGCGAAAACTTCACCTCGGCGGCAGTATTGGCGGCTCAAGGGTCTGTGTTAACCAACAAATATGCAGAGGGATTGCCGAAAAAACGCTATTACGGCGGCTGTGAGTTTATCGATCAGGTTGAGCAGGTAGCGATCGATCGGGCGAAACAACTCTTCAATGCGGCTCATGCCAATGTCCAGCCCCACTCTGGCGCACAAGCTAACTTTGCCGTCTTCCTGACGCTCTTAGAGCCAGGAGACACCTTCATGGGCATGGATTTATTCCACGGTGGACACCTGACCCACGGCTCTCCAGTGAATGTCTCTGGCAAATGGTTTAAAGCCTGTCATTATGGCGTTAACAAAGACACTGAGCAGCTAGATTATGACGAAGTGCGGGAATTAGCACTACAACATCGCCCGAAGCTAATCATTTGCGGCTACTCAGCTTATCCCAGAATCATCAACTTTGAGAAGTTTCGGGCGATCGCCGATGAAATAGGGGCATACGTGCTGGCAGACATTGCCCACATTGCCGGATTAGTCGTCACCGGACATCATCCTAACCCCATTCCTCACTGCGATGTGGTTACTACTACCACCCATAAAACCCTACGTGGTCCGCGTGGCGGATTGATTCTAACTCGCGATGCCGAACTGGGCAAAAAGTTTGATAAAGCCGTCTTCCCTGGCACTCAAGGCGGTCCTCTGGAGCATGTTATCGCTGGGAAAGCGGTTGCCTTCGGAGAAGCCCTCCAGCCCGAATTTAAGACCTACTCCGGTCAAGTCATTGTCAACGCTCAGGCAATGGCAACGCAACTGCAAAATCGAGGCTTCAAGATTGTCTCTGGTGGCACTGAGAATCACCTGATGCTAGTGGATTTGCGATCGATCGGCATGACCGGCAAACAAGCCGATCAATGGGTCAGTGGTGTTCACATTACCGCCAACAAAAATACGGTTCCCTTCGATCCGGAATCTCCATTCGTCACCAGCGGTCTCCGCCTCGGCTCTCCAGCCATGACCACTCGCGGCATGGGCACCACCGAATTTACTGAAATTGCAAACATTATCGCCGATCGCCTCCTCAACCCCGAAGACGAAGCCGTCGCTCAAGAGTGCCGTCAACGAGTCGCAAATTTGTGCGATCGATTCCCCTTATACCCACATCTCACTATCCCCGTACCCGCTTTGGTGTAAAGACGCCCCAAATGCCTTTGACCGATACAAGGGTGGGCATTGCACCCTACGGAATAGGTTTTCGGATAGGCGCTAAGGAGTGCGAGTTATAACGGTTAGATCATTGAAGATCACCAAAAATGAGATAGTGTGATGGTATCAAAGCTAAACGACTTTCCAATAGAGCGGAATCTGGTGGTTCGCTATTTTACTGGGCTTGATAGCCTATTTAGGCTCATGCAATTCTTCAACCTTCAAACTCGTTTAAAGGTATGCAAAATTTCTTGTAGCAAAACGGCGCTGAAGGTCGATGTATTCTGCCATAAAATTGCCCTTACTTGAGGAGTGACAATTAGCCCGCCAAGCGGAATACTACTGAAATCCCTACCAGGAATCATTCCCCGTCGAACTAATTGCCGAACTGCCGCAACTACGGTTCTATACCTCACCTCTATGTAAAATTCAGGATCATAATTGTGTAATGCCCAATTAAAGGTGTCAGGATCATCTTCTGCGAGATGGTGCAGTGCCGCAATCAAAATGTTTGTCATATACTCTGGCTCAAGCCGAGTGACAATTTCATGCTTGAAGGTGCGGATTACCTGTAAGTCTTGGGTTTTTAAAATGCTCACAGCCCAATTGAGGTAGAGTTCAAAATCTTCAACGTTGATGTTTTCCATTGGTATGTCCAATATTTGATTTTCGTTGTAGACAAATTGGTAGCTCCACCACAAGACAGTCAATGATTGATCGCTAATCTAATTCTGAAATAAAATTACGCATCTTTAGCGGTTTTCTTTTGCGCTGATCACCATCGGTTTATTCGAGCTTCGGGCGGCTTCACTCGGACGCATCCGAGGATTAAACGACTTCTCAGATGAAAATACAGTTGGAAATGGGGAAGACAGATTGATTGCCTCCAAATCTGAATCCGAGAATCGTTGCCAACAGTTTCGACAAAACCAATAGATTTGATGGTGTTGAATGTGTCGAATCACTCGGTTTGAACAATAAGGACAATCCATAACTGCGTCCTCCTGTAAAAAGTTAGCTTGGAATCAAATTGAGTTGCACAACGGCTACGTCAGCCCATTTCAAAGGCTAGATAAAGAAAATGTGGAAATTGTGAAGTTAAAGGATTGTAATGATCTTTTGTTTCCAAACCTTACGTTCTAATACGCAACCCACCTTACTTAAAAAGCAGGGTGGGTTGAGGAAGGTTCACTATTTCAGGACGGTTGGAGACAGCCCGCCCTTATAGATTTTTTGACTGAATGGGGTTAGCGGCGGGCGATCGGAATTCCAGGGGCGTAGGCTTCAATCACCTTACTCGTGCTAGAACACAGAATCATGAGGTAGTCGCAGGTTGGGCATTCAGTAGAGATTAATTGACGACTCGAACTATGGTGCCGTGTTGCGGGGCTGCCACAATTTGGACATCGAATGATTTGGGTCGTTTGCATCTTAATAAAGCCTCTAAAAAATTCTAAAAATTGATAATTGGAAAAAACGAACAAGCGTAGTTTGAACAATTTAATATCAAACAATAAAATGCAAATCGTCTACATTTTTAGTTCAAAAGAAAATATGCTTTCTCATATTCACAACTTGCCTGAAAAACAATCGAGCTGTTGAGAAAAGAGAATTAATGACTACGCACTTAATTATGTCAGGATTTCTAAAAAAGAGCAACACTAACGTTTATAAACCTAAGAAGGGATCACTGCACTGGCGAGCGATCCCCGGTTTGTCAACCGCCATAAGTAAATAAGTAAAGATATCTGGAGCCTATCCGAAACTCTCGATCGCATTTGATGTATCCCAGGTAGGGTGGGCAAGCCCCATCCTACAAAATGGGTTTTCGGATAGGCTCTTATGGCTAAGTTAGTAATAAGTAGAATAAGGAGTCAGGCAGAGTGAATTACACCTCTTGTGGGATGGGCATCTTGCCCGTCCGGGCGGGTGAGAACACCTACCCCACAATTCATTAGGTTCACCATTTGAGGGGTAGGGAAGCTGAGGGAGCTAGGGAAGATAGAGGAGCAGGGCAACTCAACAATTGTCTCCCCATCCCCCCCTCTCCCCATCTCCCTCATCTCCCATCCCCCTACTCCATTACCTGGGGACAGATTACAATATGCTAAGCATCCTATGCTGCCCATCGGACTTGAGGTGTATGACTGACGTACCTGTCTCTCGCATTCGGAATTTTTCCATCATTGCTCACATTGACCACGGTAAATCGACGCTGGCGGATCGCTTGCTTCAGGTGACAGGGACAGTAAGCGCCCGCGAGATGAAAGAACAGTTTCTCGACAACATGGAGTTGGAGCGAGAACGAGGCATCACGATCAAGCTTCAGGCGGCTCGGATGACCTATAAGGCGCAAGATGGGCAGACGTATGTGCTGAACCTGATCGACACGCCAGGACACGTAGACTTTTCCTATGAAGTGTCACGATCGCTGGCTGCCTGTGAAGGGGCGCTGCTGGTCGTGGATGCGTCCCAGGGGGTAGAGGCGCAAACGCTTGCCAATGTTTATTTAGCCCTGGAAAATAATCTAGAAATTATTCCGGTACTTAATAAAATTGATTTACCGGGAGCCGAACCCGATCGAGTTAAGCAGGAAATTGAAGAAATTGTCGGGTTGGATTGTAGCGGCGCGGTGTTGGCATCTGCGAAAGAAGGAATCGGGATTACGGATATTTTGGAGTCGATCGTTTATCTCGTTCCGCCGCCTAGTGATACTGTTAAAGAGCGACTGCGGGCACTGATTTTTGATAGCTACTATGACCCCTATCGAGGGGTGATCGTCTATTTCCGGGTGATGGATGGGACGGTGAAGAAGGGCGATCGGGTTCGCCTGATGGCATCGGGCAAAGAGTACGAGATCGATGAATTAGGAGTTCTTTCGCCTAATCAAATCCAGGTAGAAGAACTTCATGCCGGAGAAGTGGGCTATCTGGCAGCCGCCATTAAAGCTGTCGAAGATGCCCGTGTGGGAGATACTATCACTCTGTCAACTGCCCCTGCTTCTATACCACTCCCCGGATATACCGAAGCGAAACCCATGGTATTCTGTGGACTCTTCCCCACGGATGCTGACCAGTTTGAAGACCTGCGAGAAGCCTTGGAAAAACTCCGTCTCAATGATGCCGCTCTGCAATATGAGCCAGAAACCTCCAGTGCAATGGGGTTTGGTTTCCGGTGCGGTTTCTTAGGGCTGCTGCACATGGAAATCGTTCAGGAGCGATTAGAGCGGGAATATGATCTGGATCTGATCACTACGGCTCCGTCAGTGGTTTACAAGGTGACGAAGCTTGATGAGGAAGAAATCTACATCGACAATCCGAGCCTTCTGCCTGATCCGCAGTATCGCGAAAAGATTGAGGAACCGTATGTTCAGGTCGATATGATTACGCCGGAAGAATATGTCGGGACGCTCATGGAGTTGAGCCAGAGTCGGCGTGGCATGTTCAAAGATATGAAATATTTGGCTCAGGGACGCACCACTCTTTCTTACGAGATTCCCTTAGCAGAAGTCGTGACAGATTTCTTTGATCAGATGAAATCTCGCTCCCGTGGTTATGCCAGCATGGAGTATCACTTGATTGGCTATCGCGAGAATCCGCTTGTGAAGCTAGATATCTTGATTAATGGCGATCGCGTTGATCCTCTTGCCACGATCGTCCACCGAGACAAAGCCTACTATGTCGGTAAAGCCCTCGTCGAAAAGCTCAAAGAACTCATCCCCCGTCACCAGTTCAAGATTCCGCTTCAAGCCTCGATCGGCAGTCGTATTGTCGCCAGCGAACATATTCCGGCACTGCGAAAAGATGTACTTGCCAAATGTTACGGCGGCGACATTTCCCGTAAGAAGAAACTACTGCAAAAGCAAGCCAAAGGTAAAAAACGCCTGAAAGCGATCGGTACAGTCGATGTGCCACAAGAAGCATTTATGGCAGTGCTGAAACTGTGATCGCTCGTCAATCGTAGTCAATGCTTTAGCGTTTCATAGCCCGATGTAATAGATGAAGCGGCTGAAACGTCCCGAACGTTGATCGCCCTGATTGCACTCAGGATCGATCGGTTCAGGGCGGACTTTATGGTCTGAACGTGTGACCATAAGCAAAATCTTTCCACCTGTAAATTTTCTGTTGATGGATAGTGTGGGGTTGGAGCAATCCCGGTGTGGTTGTCCTGAGGTTGGGGCAATCCCTGTGTGGTTGCCTAGGGTTGGGCCAATCCCTGTGTGGTTGCCCTAGGGTTGGGGCAGTCCCTGTGTGGTTGCCCTGGGGTT
>JAAUSF010000192.1 GCA_012033255.1 Cyanobacteria bacterium RU_5_0 | reverse complement strand
GATAAAATACCTGCGTAGGATGGGCAAAGGCATCCGTGCCCATCCATGATTCTGGCTGACGATGGGCACGGGTAAGACCCTTTGCCCATCCTACGAATTGGTAGATTCTTTGCTGGAAATCTCCTTAACACTCAGTACTCAGCAATGGCTGATCCTGATTTTTGGCTTCGTGACATCCTCCCGAGGCTCACCCGCTTCGGGTAGAGCGCGGGCTTCCCTTCCTCACGGTTGGGGTTTCCTGCTTCATCGGGGTACGCACACCGCAACCTTCCTCCACAGGCAGCAACGCCGTCTGTCCAACGGCTGTACGACCTCGCTGCATCACCAATTGAGCGGCAGCTACATCTCTATCAGTCACATATCCACATTCACCGCAATGATGCACCCGTTCGCTGAGTTCCTTCTTTCCGGTATGCGCTCCACAGTTGGGGCAAGTTTGAACAGGTTTTCACTGTGGCGATTTTATCTTGGCAAAACAGAAGCCACCCTGGTATATAATTAAGAAATGTAACAAAACAAAAATTCTCCTTGCTCCGTTGGCCCATCTATTTCAACTATGACTCATTCTGTTCTGACTGATTCGATCGCCCATATTCAAGCGTGTCTAGCGATGGCAAATGATTTTTCCCGCCATACCGAAGCGAACCAAGCCTTTATTAAGCTGAAAGAAGATTTAGCCGTCGATCATCCAGTCGTTGCCGAAATGCTTAGCCTGCTGTGGTATGAAATGCTTTCTGCCCGTCGTTCTGCTAGCTTCTGGGAACAGATTTCCAACGTTGAGCGCCAAATGACTGAGCAAGTTGCTGCTAACCACATTCAGCTACAGCAAAACTACCTCCGCCTGATTCAGGAACAATAGGAGCTAAGTTTTGTTTTCCAGATAATTCCTGCCCCAATCATGCATCACTTCCAGAATGGGTTGGAGCGATCGCCCCGTTTCCGTTAGCGAATATTCCACTTTGGGAGGCACTTGCAAGTAAACCTCTCGATGCACAACGCCATCTTCTTCCATTTCCCGAAGGTGTTGCGTCAACATTTTTTGCGTAATGCCATGCAGAGAACGGTGCAATTCGTTAAACCGCCTCACCCCTTGCAACAGTTCTCGTAAAATCAAAACTTTCCAGCGTCCACCAATCACGGCTAGCGTCGCTTCAACCGCGCAAGTGGGACGATCGCGTTTATTATCCTGAAGGGCTTCTTCGGTATTGGGTTCTGAGAGAGACCGATCGTTCACTATATCCATAGTATCTTTTTGGGTAGTATCTTACTAAAAAGTGCATACTTTCCAATTCTCCTTTATCTACTTTAAACTCTAAATAGATTCGATGGAATGCAAATGAAGCGTAAATTCAAGCCGCGACGAGACTTGAACTAACGGCTTCCCAAATCGATTCCTAAACCGATTCTGAGAGCACTCTGCAAAGATTTTTACAATGCGATGGCAGTCATAGCCAGATCTAGTGGCTTGTTAAACCCTACACTGCAAAATTAGGAGGTTTTCCATGATTACAGTTCGTCCTGCCAATGAGCGAGGTCATGTGTCTTTCGGTTGGCTTAATAGCTACCATAGTTTTTCGTTTGGCAATTACTACGATCCTAACCACATGGGATTTCGTGCCCTACGAGTGATTAATGACGATCAGGTCAAGCCGGGAGCCGGATTTGACACCCATCCTCACCGGGATATGGAGATCCTCACCTATGTTCTGTCGGGTTCGCTGACTCACCGCGATAGCATGGGCAATACAGCAACGATCGGTGCTAATGAAGTGCAGCGCATCACAGCAGGAACGGGAATTTTTCACAGTGAATTCAACAAATCTGCAACGGAACCCGTTCATCTCTTACAAATCTGGATTTTGCCTGATCAACGCGGACTGCCTCCGAGCTACCAAGAGCAATCTTTCCCCGCAGAAACCCGTCGAAATCAATGGCGGCAGATTGCCGGACGCGATGCCAAAGACGGTGCGGTTCAAATCCATCAAGATGTGGATCTATATGCCTCGCTGCTGACGGCAGGCGATCGCCTCAGTTTTCCGTTGCGATCGGGTCGTCATGCATGGCTGCAAGTCGCTCAGGGCAAGATCAGCCTGAATGGAATCTCATTAGAGGCTGGCGATGGAGCCGCCATCAACAATGAAACATTGCTAGATGTACAAGCTCACAGCGATACAGAAGTGCTGCTGTTTGACTTGGCATAAGTTAGGGGGACAGGGAATAGGAGAGAGGGCACAGGAAGCAGAGAATAGGGGGGAAGGTGGATAATTATGTAAGTTGGGAAAGATAGGATTCAGTCAAGTTGCTTGGGGGTCTCGTTTTGAGCAGATCTATCTTAAAAACTGCGATATCTCCTCTCTATTCCCTGCTCCCTGTGCTCTATTTTCTATCCCCTCTTCCCTGCTTCCCCTACCATGCCTATCTCCATTACTGAAGCTCAACCGCCACTAAAATTCATTCCTCCGGCATTTGATCCGGTTGTTTATCGTTTCACTAAACTCGTTTTACCAGCGTGGCTGCGTTGGCGAGTTCAGTTGGTTGAGATTCAGGTTAGCAATCCTGAAACATTGGTGAATCTCTACCGCCAGTTTCAGACGGGTAACATTCGCTTCATGATGGCGTTTCGTCATCCGAGTACCAATGATCCTTACTGTATGTTTCATTTGCTATCGCAATGTTTACCAAAGGTAGCGAAGCAGCAGGGAGTTGAGCTTGCCAAACCGATTCATGCTCATTTTATTTACGATCGCGGTATTCCGCTATGGGCAGGTAAGCCTGTCGGTTGGCTTTACTCTCGCCTCGGATGCACTCCCATTCGTAGAGGCAAAGTGGATTTACAGGGATTGCGATCGGCACGACAGTTGTTTGTGGAGGGGCGGTTTCCGATGGCGGCGGCTCCGGAAGGGGCAACGAATGGACATAGTGAGGTCGTCAGCCCGATCGAATCGGGGATCGCCCAGTTTGGGTTTTGGTGCGTTGAGGATCTGCGGAAAGCCAAGCGATCGGAGCAAGTAATGATTGTGCCGATCGGGATTCAATATCACTATGCCACTCCCCCTTGGCAGGAATTGGATACTTTACTAAGCGAATTGGAAGCGGATGCGGGGTTGTTGCTCTATCCGGAGGATGATTCAGAACTTGGCTCTTTTGCTGATCAGTCGCAAGAGTTGCTCTATAAACGCTTGATTCGCCTGAGTGAACACTTGTTATTGCAAATGGAAAAGTTTTACACCAAGTTTTATCACCAAAATCCTCAAGTTCCACTTGCTGAGCGATCGACTTCCGAAGCAACAGATCTCGCTTCTCCAGAGATGACTCAATCTAGCATTGCGGCGAATCAGCCGTTAGCCGAACGGTTGCATACCCTACTGAATGCGGCTCTCGTCGTGGCAGAACAACATTTTGGCTTGCCGCCCAAAGGCAGTTTGACTGATCGCTGTCGCCGTTTGGAGCAAGCAGGCTGGGACTGGATCTATCGAGAAGATTTGAAGCACCTTGAAGGGTTGTCTTTAGTGGAACGGGGATTAGCCGATCGCATCGCAGAAGAGGCAAACCTACGGCTTTGGCATATGCGCCTCGTGGAAACCTTCGTTAGCGTCACAGGACACTACGTATTTGAAAAGCCGACCGTGGAACGCTTTGCCGAGACAACCCTCTTGCTCTGGGATATGGTGACGAGAATCAAAGGCAAAACTCCCTTCCCACGCCCATGCTTGGGAGCGCAACGAGTACAAATGACTGTAGGCGAACCGATCGCAGTGTCTGAGCGATGGGCAGACTATAAAGCGAATCGTCGTCAAGCAGTTGCCGTGTTAACACATGATTTGCAACTGGCGTTAGAGAACATGATTTTCTAGGTAAAGAGAGAATTAGTGAGTAGTGTAGAGAAGCAATCGCCCTAATAAAATAGATTTTTGCAAAAAATTATATAACGCTAAACCTGGACAAAATTCGCGAGATTGATGCGATCGTGCCTCCATATTTAGGAAAGCCATCAATTGTACTACAAATTTGAGCGATCTCCCTATCTAGCGTTATGAGAATTTCCAAGTAAAAATAAAAATTAAATAAAAATCGTTAAGGACATCTCATTCTAGTTTTGACCTGCGGCTCAGCTAGAGATGCCTGGAGTGGCAAAAGCTCGATGTACCAGATCGAGCCTTTGCCGTCGATTGACCTGAGCCTAACCAAACAGTCACAAAGTGAGCGAGGAAACCATGAAATCGCCATTAAATCACTCTGCTTCTGCGGGCAAGAACCCAGGAGTACCTCCTAAACTGAAGTCATTTAATGTGCTGACTAGAAAATTGTCAAGCACCGTTTTGAAGGGAATTTTGTCTTTAGCCGTATTCTCGACCATCCTAAGCTTCGCCCCGAAAGTATTGGCGCTGCAAGTCGGCGATCGTGGCACAGATGTTTACAACTTACAAGTCGCCCTCGGCATTTCCGCAGACGGCATCTACGGCCCCCAAACCTATCAAGCCGTAATTGAATATCAGCAAATCTGCGGCTTGCGCGTAGACGGGATCGCCGGCCCCGAAACCCTCAGTTCCCTAGCCGCCGGTAGTTGCTTGGGCTTCCGCCCCATCCTGCCTGACTTGCCGATCGGTCCTTACGTCGTCGTTGTTCCTGGCGATGATGCTACCGTCTTGGCACAAGTTCGACGAGTTGTTCCAAGCGCCGAGATCGATGGCTCTAATCGCGGATCATTCATCAACGCAGGTGGATATTCTAGCCGCTCTGGAGCCGATGACATATCAGACGAACTCAAGAATCTTGGGATACCCGCACGAGTGGAGTATCGTCCGACCAGGATTAATTGAGAGGATGGGGGGATGAGGGAATGAGGGAATGAGGGAATGGGGGGATGAGGGGATGGAGAATCTTCATCTTTCATCCTTCAATCCTCCCTCGATCGCCTCGCGGATTTTCTGGGCGGTTGCAGGGGCTAGCAATACCCCATTACGGTAATGTCCGGTTGCCATCAGGATATTCGTGTACCCTGTCAAGAGTTCAATGATGGGAGCCGGACGATCGCTTGGACGTGGGCGCAATCCTGACCAAGTTTTGAGAACAGTGGCTTGCGCTAAGTCTGGACAGAGCGCAACGGCACTTTGCCAAACCTGCTGGAGACGATCGGCATCTGGCAGGATTTCGCCTTTTTCTGTTGGAAATTCCACCGTTGCCCCAACCCAATAGTCGCCATTGTTCAACGGCACAATATGAATATCCTCACCTGTGATCACAGGTTGGAAGGCAGGATCGCCCATCGGAGCATCTAATTGCACTCGCACCGCCTGACCTAACACCGGACAGATATCAATAGGCTGCTTAGCCGTTTGAGTCAACGCAGTAGAGCCTAGTCCGGCAGCCACGACGACCCAATCGATGGCGATCGTCTCTGTTCCCATGTGGATTTGCTCACAGGTTTGCTCGGTTGTTCCCTCTGAAGAGCATTGCCATCCTGTTACCTCCGCATCAAATCGAAACATAACGCCATTTTGCTTTGCGGCAGCTACCAGAGCCAGCGTCAGTGCTGTTGGGTCAACTTGTAAGTCTTGAGGCGAGTAGACGGCTGATGTGGCTCGTGGATGGCTGACTTGCGGACAGCGAGATTGCAGCCGATCGTGATCCCATCGTTCCAACTGCCATCCCTGTGTCCGTCGGATCTCCTGCAATTTTTCCCAACGAGACAAATCCTCTCCCTCGAAGCAAAGCATCACAATTCCCTGCCGGTTCCACGGAATCGAGTGACCTGTTGCTGCCTCCAGATCAGGGATTAAGGTTTCATATCGACGGATACTAGCTTGTCGCAATGCCCAAGCCTTTCCCTTCGTTTTTTGGCTAACTATCCCCATCAAAACGCCCAACGCTGCCCCAGTCGAAGCTTGTGCAGGAGGCTGACGATCGAACACCATGACTCGAAAATCCGAAATTTGGCTGAGTTCATAGGCAATCATTGCTCCTACCACACCACAGCCGATAACAGCGATATGAGGCATTTGGAAGGATGAAGGATGAAGAATGAAGGATGAAGAATGAAGAATGAAGGATGAAGGATAAGGGATGAGAGAGCAAATTGACTCCCCCCATCCCTTTATTCCCCTCTCAATCTTACTGTGTACACCGATCCCTGCACTCCTTGAAACTCGTTCCAAGCTGAAGACTTGAAATGCTCTCCTGTTGTGGCTCTGCCGCTAGCGGCGATCGGAGGCATAACCTCCCAGATCTTGTTCCCAGGCGAAGCCTGAGAAACCAGAAGATAAAGATTTTAAGACTTAATGTGTACACGGTAACTCTCAAGCGGGAATCAGTTGAAAGAAAGCGTCAAAATCCTTCAAGAGTTCGTTGTAGTTGCGGAAGGCTTTTGTGGAATCTAGAGAATTGGCGGCTTCGTCGATCGCAATCAAGTGTCCGAAGACATCTTTTGCGGTTTTTGTGGCTGCTTTTTGAGCGTCGGGGGCAAGATTGCGCGAGAGGCGCACCATTTTTGCTCGGAGTTCGCCCAGGGGGCCGTGAATGAAATTTTTGACATCAACCCAATCGTTTTGCTGAATCAGGGGGGGGAGTTCTAGCAGTCGATCGCGCAACTCCTGTAAATCCGCAGTCGATCGGTTGATTTGCTCCAGTTGTTCGGGCGTGTAAGTGTAGGGTGCTTTTGCTTTTGCCGCTTCTGCTGGATAGCTACCAATCACGAAAACAATAAGGATGACTGCGAGAACCGCAGCCAGAATAGACCGAAAACGTACCATATGCCTATGCTTCACCTATCAATTCAATTTTGGACATTGGACTGTTGAGTTTGGAGCGATCGGGCTGATCGCAAGATTCAAAACCCACAAGATCCTACAATCTAAAATCCAAAATCCAAAATCTAAAATGCTACCGACCAGAAGGTTCTAGCTCATAGTTCGGGTCATGATTGATGCCACCCACTCGATCGGGAGGCCAGAACCGAAACACAGCCCGACCAATAATATTTTCACGGGGGACATAGCCCCAGAAATGGCTGTCGTAGCTATTGTTGCGGTTATCTCCTAAGACAAGATAGGAATCAGGCGGAACGACTTCTGGTCCCCATTGATAATCGGGTTCAGCCGCAATGTAATCTTCCTGTAAGGGTTGGTCGTTGACAAAAACAGTACCATCCCGCACTTCGACTTTTTCTCCTGGTAAACCGATTACCCGTTTAATGAAGGCATCTTTCAGCTTAGGTTGGATTTGGCGGAGGCGATCGTTGGGCCAAAACACAACTATGTCGCCGCGCTCAGGAGAATGGACGAGATAGCTAATTTTTTCGACGATGAGGCGATCGTTCACCTCTAAGGTTGGCACCATTGATTCAGAGGGAATGTAACGAGCCTCCGCCACAAAGTGACGAATCCCCAGTGCCAACACCAGGCTTAACCCGATCGTCTTAGCTGCCTCCACCCAAGGATTCTCCCGCTTTTGAGGCGATGGGCTAGACTGAGTTGAGGCGGAAGGAGGATGTCCTTTACGATCTGGCTCAGCCGTTGGATCAGTGGAACCCGGTTTCGGAGGTTGAGAGTTGCCCATTCCTGAAGGTGTAGGAGTTTGATCAGAGTTTACAGTCATAGAGTATTTTGGACGACCCACTTCCTGTTGAAGGAGTTAAGAATTCGGGGTTTGACGTTGGAGATCTTGAGCTAGAGAGCGGGATTCGGGATTGGAGGTTAGGATTCGGAAATCTCTTCATCCTTCATCCTTCACCCTTTAGAGATTAACAGCATAGGATAGAAAGCACTTGCAATTCTATTCATTATGACTGTTCCTACCTCCAGCTTGTATATTCGTCAGGCTCGAATTTTAATGCCTGATAATAGCTTCCTCGTGGGAGATATCCAGATTCACGATCGCCAAATCACCCAAATTGCCCCAGAACTCCCCCCTGCCGAGAACCCGACAGATAGAGAGATCGACGCAACCGGATTGACTTTGTTGCCTGGAGTGATTGACCCACAGGTACATTTTCGGGAACCTGGGCTGGAGCATAAGGAAGACTTATTTACTGCAAGTTGTGCCTGCGCGAAAGGGGGCGTTACCTCCTTTCTGGAAATGCCCAATACAAAGCCTCTTACGACCGTTCAGTCTGCCTTAAATGACAAACTTGATCGAGCGGCAAAAAAGAGTCTGGTTAATTATGGCTTTTTTATTGGAGCGACCGCAGAGAATTTACCTGATTTATTAGATGCTCATCCTACTCCGGGGATCAAAATTTTCATGGGTTCGATGCATGGCGCATTGCTCGTTGACCAGGAAGCTGCATTGGAGCGAATTTTCGCCAATGGAAAACGCCTGATTGCCGTTCATGCTGAAGATCAAGCTCGGATTCGACAGCGCCGCGAACAATTCGCTGGGATCACTGATCCAGCTATTCATTCTCAGATTCAAGATAATCAAGCAGCACTCCAAGCGACCCAACTGGCTCTGAGGCTCTCGAAACACTATCAGCGACGGTTACATATCCTGCATCTGTCTACGGCAGAAGAAGCTGAACTGTTACGGCAGGATAAACCTGCCTGGGTGACAGCCGAAGTCACGCCGCAACACTTGCTGTTAAATACTTCTGCTTACGAAAAAATCGGGACGTTGGCACAGATGAATCCACCGTTGCGATCGCCCCACGACAACGAAGTCCTCTGGCAAGCCTTGCTCGACGGTGTGATTGACTTCATCGCCACTGACCATGCCCCACATACGCTGGAAGAAAAAGCGCAACTATACCCCAACAGTCCCTCTGGGATGCCCGGAGTCGAAACCTCTCTACCACTTCTGCTCACTCAAGCGATGCAAGGACGCTGCTCGATCGCCCAAGTTGCTCACTGGATGTCTACAGCAGTCACCAAAGCATACGGCATCCCCAACAAAGGAGTGATCACGCCAGGGTATGATGCCGATTTAGTGCTGGTTGATTTGGCAACCTATCGCCCTGTTTTGCGCGAGGAATTGCAGACTAAATGCGGCTGGAGTCCGTTTGAGGGCTGGAATTTGACTGGCTACCCAGTAGTGACGATCGTCGGGGGGCAGGTGGTATATGAGCACGGCAAGCTAAATACGCAAGTGCGCGGTCAAGCTCTCACGTTTGAAACCGTGTCATTTGAAGCCTAGAGATTTGAGGCGATCGAACCTTTACATCGGATGCTCACAAAGTATCTGGATCGATCCCTCGACTCCGCAACGCATCTAACAGAGCTTGCCGCAATTGCCGCTCTTGCTCAAGCTCTTGCTCTACTTGTTCAGCCCGTTGCCGCTCTTGCTCAAGCTCTTGCTCTACTTGTTCAGCCCGTTGCCGCTCT
>JAAUSF010000191.1 GCA_012033255.1 Cyanobacteria bacterium RU_5_0 | reverse complement strand
ATTTTTGTGGGGCGGCGGAGCCGCCCCACAAAAATGTCCTAACCAATATGACTATGGCTATATTTTTTAGAAAAAGAGGGTCTAGCCTTAATCTAGACCCTTTTCGTATCGATTCATGTGGATAGATTTGTTACTGACTAAGCTTGGACACCATTATTGACTTTTTTCGATTCACGATCGTCTGGCATTTCACCTCTCGTGAGCCAGTTAATCATCATTTGTTTCAGCGCAAGATACATAAAGGGTGGAATAGTTTCATAATAACGTTTCCACAACCTGCGAGGCTCTTGAAACAAGCGATAACACCATTCCATTCCTAATTGGCGAACCCATGTAGGTGCGCGTTTATGGATACCTGCGTAAACTGGAAAAGCGCCTCCTAGCCCTACCATAACAGCATAAATTCTGTCTTTGTGCTGGTTGATCCAAATCTCTTGCTTTGGGCATCCTAAAGATACTAAAACAATTCCCGCACCACTCTGATTAATTTTTTCTACAATGTCCCTATCCTCCTCTGGTGTGAGAGGACGGAAGGGTAAAGGTTCCATTCCAACAATGTGCAAATTAGAAAAGTCTCGATTGAGTTTGTTCCTCATTTGCCCCAGAACTTCGGGCTTAGAGCCAAGGAAAAACACGCTGATATTTCTAACTGATGCTTCCTTACACAAAGAAAGGAGAATGTCCATCCCGGCTACTCGATCTTGGCTGCGAACTCCCATTACATTCATCAACCAAACTAGAGGCATTCCGTCGGGAGTTACGAGATCGGCTCCTGTTATTACAGAAGCAAACACTGGATCTGTATGAGCTTCCATTAGCATATGGACATTTGCAACACACACCGCTTTACTCATTCGTAAGCTTGCCCACTTTAACATCAATTCAATCTGAAGTTGAAAGGGTAAAGCAGTAACGGGAAATCCAATTACACTTTGGATAGGGGGTGACATCTCTAGGTACATATGCTGTTCTGTGCTTACAGTAGTTAGCAATTTGACATTCAAGAAATGGCTAGAGTGGCAATGACGGGAACAGTAGAAATTGCCTGTCTTTTGATTGGGTAAAGAAAGAACTGAGCATGACATCAACTCGATCGCTTCAATCAAGGCAACCTGAGCGATTGAAAACTAATGTTGTTGCACTTCCTTAAAATCCCTGCTAGGCTGCGTCTGCTAGAGCATTAGACCTTAATGATTTGCATTCAAAAAAGAGTTCTGCGTGGGTTTAGGTGGTAGATACCAATGATGCGATTTACCCACATTGAGTTTAGATAGATGCTAGTAATGCAACAACTAGAGTCTCTTCGTGAAACCTGTAGTAGATGACTGATCGAGTTCCGCAGGTCAACTGTCTTCACAAGTACCCAGTCTATCAAGACATTCCAGTTTATCTGAATTGTTACAACTCTTGAAACAGATTAGACTGAATTTGAGTTGTTAGTGTACGGATTGACATAGAATCATCAGCAATACAAGAGGTTGGATTGTGCATTAGTTATTCCTTGAAAGAAAACTTTGGTAGATACACGCAATCCTTAGTCATGAAACTTTTTCAATTGATTAAAAAGAACTCGTTGACTGCTTAATATCTTCTGTCGATCGATTTCTTATCCGTAAAGTTTTTAATACTCTGTCCAGTTTTTCAACAATTTCTAAATTTTAAGATAGTAGGCTGAACATAGATGTTAGCAATGAACATTGCTATATCAAGCTTTATGAGCCGCCTTTAGAGCAATTGGATTTGAATGATGAACTGTAGGGTAAGTATCTTGCCCGTGTAGGCTTTAAACGGCGCTCTTTATGGGTGTACAGGTGAATGTTATGAGTTACTTGCGATCGCTGGAAATTTGATTCAGGCGTAATTAAGAAGTCGCTTGTTTCTGTAAAACCACGCCCAAAACAAATGTGCTTGATACTCTTATTTGTTCAAGGGCTTGTCCGAGTTGCGATCGTTTCACTTTACCCAACTTAGACACTAAAACAATGCCATTCGTGTGAGCGGCAGTTAAGTAAGTATCAGCAAAGCCAACTAGGGGTGGCGCATCGTAGATGACAAAATCAAACGTGGTGTGAAACTGCTCCATTAAACGCAGCATTTTTTGAGATGACAACACTCGCGTTGGATCGGGTGGAATACTGCCAGCCGTCAACACATACATGTTGGGTTGAAGGGGCGATCGCTGGATGGCATCTTTGAAACTGATATCTCCTGAAATGACATCGCTGAGTCCACTAGAATTGGGCAAATTGAGATACTCATGCAATCGGGGATGACGGAGATCCGTATCAACCAGCAACACCCGTTGAGTCATTCCGGCGGCGGCTCTCGCCAAGTAAACGGCTGTCGTCGATTTTCCTTCGGCAGGTAGGGTAGAACTGACAATCAGTGAACGAATTGGTGAATCCGAGTTTAGTAATCGAATGTTGGTATAGAACGAACGGAATGCTTCCGAAAATGAATCAACGCTCTCGTATCGAGGTCTTTCATTATTCGATCGACCGTCGTTTCCATCCTCTCCGCGTCCGATCGCAGAACTCACTTGCTGAATCGATGCTGCAAAATTAACACTTCCCTTCGATTCTTGCAGGCTCTCATTAAATGGAATCACCCCCAACAAAGGCAGCCTGGTGAGCCGTTTCAGTTCTTCAGAAGTGTAAATAATATCTGTGAGTTTCTCGATCACGATCGCGGCACCAATCCCCAGCAACAATCCTAAAACTGCTCCCAAGATTAGATTACGTGGAACATTTGCCACCGAAGGATTTGGATCAGTCGTCGGTGCTAAGAGTTCCCAAGGAATTTCTCGCTGAGCCGCATCAATCTGGAGAGCTTCGCGTTTTGCTAAAAACTGATTCAACGTCTCTGTAGAAACCTGCAACTCTCGCTGAATATCAGTATACTCCCGCGAGATCACCGATAGCTGATTTACGTCTGTTTTCAGACCACCGAGCGTTTCCTGCAATGCCTGATCGCGAACTTCTAATTCTCTTAGCTGGCTTTCAGCTTCTCTTTGCGCCTGTTCGCCTTCACGCTCTAATAGACTCAACAAGTTTGCTCGTTGTTCTAATAAAACTTGCAAATCTGGCGTTGTTTCTAAATAAATTGATGAAGCTTCGGCAATCTGCGCGTCTAACGCTAAAAGTTGATTGACTAATGCCTGAAATCGTGGGCTTTGGGACAAAACTGAAGAAGCAGCGGATTCACTCGAAAGTTGGGATAACTGGTCTTGCAGATTCGCAGAACGTTCCTGTGCTTGTTCTAACTCAATTCCAGATTGAAGTTGTTGTTGCGTAAAGGCGTTGAGTTGACTCGATAATTCACCGCCGCGCGATGTTGGATCAATCAGGTTATAGCGTTGTCGAAGTTGCTGTAACTGTTCTTGCAAAAATTCGACGCGATCGCGCAAATCGGGCAGTTTATCCTCTACAAATGAGATTCCACGATTGATGTCTGCCTGCCGTGACTCAAGACTGTAATTTAAGTAAGCTTCAGAGAGCAAATTTAGAACTGCCCTGACCTCATTTGGATTTTGTCCTTTGTAAACTGCCTGGATAATATTGGAATCCTTACCAAGGGCGCTTACGGCTAGATTACTCACAATGTAGCGATAGCAGAGATTCGTCAACTCTTCATCAGAAATCGCGATCGTCGAAGCATCTCCCCCTGAAGGAATCACAAATTGGTTACAGATATCGGGGTAGCGTTTTTGAAATTCCTGAACGACGGGGATCAGAATCTTAGGGCTAACTAAAATTCGCAGCAAATCTTGGTTAACGACCTTAGAGGATTGAGGCACAGATTGTTGTTCACTTAAGGTCTCCGGAACTGTGGAAAGCACCTCCGTCTCAGCCGTATTGGGCTGTACCAAGATTTCAAACTTAGCCGCATAGATAGGTGTATCCGAAAAGGACTTGACTCCGGCTGCCAGCGTGATGGCGGCGGCGACACCCACAATCAAAAGTACTCTGCGGCGGAGTGTCGCAAACAGTTGCCCCAGTTCTAGCCCGCCTTCATCACCCTCAACAGGTTGAACTGGATTCACCAGAGGTAATGGTTGTAAGTATTGTCCAGGTTTCGTCTCACTCTTCATCTTGGTCGTTATTAGGGGGGTAACTTGTCTGCAAGAATGGCATTAGCGGAATTGGTAACAGATCTTCTCGTGGTACCTGCGTTAGTCAAATAGTCTCAAGAATCGGAAAGGAAACTCAAATAGCGAGAAGATGCCTCCAAGCGGACTCAATACCGTGCCGACGGTATCAGAAATGCTTGCCAGATCAGAACGTCCTATGATAACAACGTCATTATCTTGCAAAAGCGGATTGTTTGCCTCATCAATCCCATTATCCAGGTCAATTTCAACCTTTTGGCGTGTAACGGTTCCATCTGGATTGAGGCGAATCAAATCGACTGAACCCCGACGTGCGCGGGTATTAAATCCGCCTGCTGCCAAAATTGCCTGATTGAGCGTTGTATCCGATGCCAGGGAAAAGGCTCCTGGAGCTTCCACCTCTCCAACTACATTGACTCGGATGCTGCCTGGTGAAAGGTTGGATGTTCTGAGTTCAGCCGCTTCTTCGGGCGTGAGGGCATCGGCAACGGGAATGATAATTGTATCCCCTTCCTGAAGAATGGCATCTTGTCGAAAATCGCCTTGAAGTAGCGCCCATAAATCCACTTTGAAGGTTTGTTCTTCTCCAGTCCGGATGAGTCGGCGGATTTCTACTTCTCGAATGTCAGCGAGCGGTTTGATTCCTCCTGCCAGTTGAATGGCGCGTGTCACTGTGGGCAAAGTATTGGCTTGATCCACTCCTCCTCCTTCGCCTGCGTCTGCAATCCGACCCGTTCCGCCTGTCACTGTATATGATCCGGGTTGAAATACTTCTCCTACGACTGCAACATTGATGGGTTGTTCCGGATTAGCCGCAAAGGTGGAAGCCGCAATAATAGGGGCTTCTGCTAAATTGACATCTGTAGCAGGAATGTAGATTGTGTCGCCATCGCGAAGCGTGATGTCATAGCTTAAGTCTCCTGATTGGAGGAGATCCCACAAATTGACGGTGATCACTTCTTCACCGCCAGATGCTAAAGGACGACGCACCTGGATTTGTCGATAATCAGCACTGCGAGTAATTCCGCCTGCGGTTTCTAAAAGTTGGGTCAACGTGGGGAGTGAACCCTCTTGATTCACGCTGTAGGAACCGGGTTGAGTCACTTCTCCAGATACAGCGATCTGGAGAGGACGACGGGCAAGGAGTGTGATGGTGACAACTGGGCGTCTGAAGAAATCAGCGTATTCAGCAGACAGGAGGGCACTTGCTTCTTCGATCGTCATTCCATCAACAGGAATCGTGCCAACTAAGGGTAGGTTAAATGTTCCGTCTACTTGAACTTCATTCTCACCGCTATATTGGGGCACCTGAAAGATATCAATCCGGACTCGATCGCCTGCCCCTAATCGATACGCATCCTCTCCGCGTGAAAGACCGGGCTGTGAGGTTGAAGTCGGCTCGGATGTGACTTGGGCGATCGAGGTATTGGCTGGCGAGGTTGTGGGTTCTGCGGTCGATCGAGAGATCGCGGCGATCGCAGGATTCCCATGCATCGTCAGGAGTAGAGACAGTCCTAAAGCTGGCTGAGCCGCTTGTTTGGCTAAGCCTGAGAGGCGTTTGGACATAGGCTTTGGCGCACCTCCAAATTTACTCTCCTCGACAGAAATAAACGTGCCGAGGATTCAAACTTGGTTATCTTTGCAGCACTTTGCCAACAGAATCCGAGGAAAAAGTCGTTTAGTTCTGCTAAATTCACAAAAAGTTTAAATTTTGTTTACGTTGTCAATCTCGGAACCTTGAGTGAGTTATTGCAGTCGCAGTGTGGTAATAAAAGATTTCACAGGGAGATTAACCGCCAGAATGGACTAATGCTCTCCAGGCAAATTTGGGTAATGCTAACATTCGTCGCCAACGCCACGGTTCTTGATAGAGCCGATAAACCCATTCCAGATGATTATTTCGCAGCCAACCCGGAGCGCGGGTCTTGATGCCTGCCCAAATGTCAAAACTTCCGCCAACCCCGATCCAAATGGCATCAGGACAGAGATAGCGATGCGCCATAATCCAAAGTTCTTGACGAGGAACCCCTAAGCCGACCAGAATGATTTGCGGTTGGAGATGCTGCAACGTTTGCAACAATTGAGCCTGCTCATCTGAGGAGAGGTAGCCATGTTGAGTTCCGGCGATCGTCAAGCCTGGGATCTTTTGCTGAAACTGGGTTGCTGCCGTCTGACACACTCCTGGTGCTCCACCATAGAAGAACACAGAAGAGGGTCGATCGAGCGTTGCAGACTGTCGTAACAAGGCTTCTGCAAGTTCAATCCCTGGACATCGTTGGATGGGTTTTCCGCGCGATCGCAAGTAAAGGACAACGCCTGCCCCATCGGGGATCACCAACTCAGCCTTGCGAATCACCGTTGCTAGCGCCTCGTTTTGTTCCGCCTGAATCGCCATTTCTGCGTTCAGTGTCACGATATGAACCCCTTGGTTCTGCTGTAACTGAGAAATGAGCCAACCGAGATAATCATCTGATAAGTGGACTGGAAGTCCCAAAACAGATGAGATGCCAAGTTGTTTTTGTGCCCCCATAATTCACTCCACACAACCTTAACTATCATGTCCCAATTATATGAACTGGGTGCGGAGTGCGGAGTGCTGAGTCCTGAGTGCTGAGTGCTGGGTGCTGAGAACTTGTTTAGAGAGCCAAAATTTCGGCTGAGACGGTGCTGAGGACTTAAGTGTTGAGGACTGAGTTTAAGCCATTTCCTAGTCCTCAGTCCCTAGTCTTCAGCACTTTTCAAACAGGTGCTTACGATCATTTCAGACCTATAGACCCAACTAGTACTCTGTCACGTTTGTTTTGATGGGTAAGGGGGGTGTGGGGGCGTAGCCCCCACGCAGGGGTGAAACCCCTGCACCCCGCAAAACAAAAATGACAATCAACTAGCCTACGACCACACAATTTCCGCCTTCTTGCTTTGCTTGTTGAAGTGCTTGAATGGCTGAATCAAGGAGTTGTCTGAAATCGCTTTCTGATGGAATAACGGTGCCTGTGCCGATCGAAATGGTGACATCACAGAATCGGGCGCGTTGCAGCAAAATCTCAGCGAGTCGTTTTGCTCCATAAGTGGGAGTGTCAGGCAACACGATCGCAAATTCTTCATTACCATACCGACCAAATAGATCGGTTGAACGGCGAGGAACGCGAGACAGTGTGAAGGCTAAACGTTGCAACATGGAATTGCTAAATTGCTGTCCATGCTGATCGTTAAACTGTTGAAATTGATCAATTCTCAGTAATAGCAAACTGATAGCGGAACCATTACGACGTGCCCGTTTCCATTCTTCTTGAAGTCGCAAATCAAAGGTTTTTCGATTAGCGACTTGAGTGAGCGGGTCATCGCAATTAATCGCTTGAGTCTCCGATTCTCTTGTTCCAAGCGAGTGATGGTAGCCTGCAATTGAGCGATCGTTTGAGCTTCGGGCGATTGAACTTCTGTATTAACTTCCGTCTGGATTTCTAAAGGTGACATGTTCATGAATGTTGAAACAGCATTTGTTCGCTCAGAGTTTGAGCCATTGAGGATATGTAACGATGCAATAAGACTGATTCAATTGGTAATGTTGCAGTGACATTTGGAGACGGCGAGGGATAATGCAATCGCAGATGAAGCGATCGCGCTTCTAATTTGAGATTTGCTCTCAGGTTATCAGTAATTCTTATAAAGATACGGAAAAGAGGCTTTTTTTTGGTAAAAGTTTCAAGAAATTGTGTACTTTCACCTGTGAAAACAAGAAATTTTTGTTTAAGTGAAATCTCTTAAAACACTAAACTAATAAGTATATTTTAGTACAAAAAATTAGTAGGATAGAAGTCAGAATGGGCGATCGTTCTCTGCTATAGCCATAGTCATATTGGTTAGGACATTTTTGTGGGATGGGCATCTTGCCCGTCCAGGCGGGTTGGGATATTGCCCGTCCGGCGGGTGTTCGCGAAGCGTGTCCGTAGGATATGGACACCCACCTCACAATTCATTAGGTTCACCTACATATCAGTCCGTTAGCCAGACTACTGTTCCGTCTCCAGTGGCAAGCTGAAGTCGAGCATCCTGTGAAACTACAATGGCGCTTCTCTTCTCAAAATTTGTCCGGTTTCATCAATGAATAACGGCGTTTCCGGAAAGTCATTCTCAATCAAATTGCGAATCAACCCAACGCTGCGAAAACTCTCATCAATATAAGGGACACCTTGATCATCTAATCGGACTGGAACAACCTTGCCAAACAAGAAATTTCCTTGATCATCTAATTGAACTTGCAGAATCAGCGAATAACCTAATACGCCCTCAGATGAGAGGGTTCGGTAGCCCATGAAGTTACCCAGGGAATAGGCAATTAGCCTTCCTTGATACAATTCTAATGCTCTGATCACATGAGGGCCATGTCCCAAAATGAGATCGGCTCCTTGGTCAATCATGGCGCGTGAAAAAGCAACCATATTCCCTCGATTTTCACCGAAGAAATATTCAGTTTGATCAGAGGTATGAATAGCATCTGATCCTTCGGCTCCAGCATGAACTGAAATCACAATAACATCTGCTTGCTGTTCAGCTTCATCAACGAGTGCCCTGGCTGTATCGAGATCATGAATCGAGTTGTGATCAGGAAAATAGCTAAAGCCAATGAACGCGATCGAGATGCCATTGATCGTTTCGTAAACAATTTCACCACGTCTGCCGATGGCTTCCATCCCCCTTTGTTCGATGTTGGCGATCGTATCCTCAAATCCCTGATTTCCAAAGTCGAAAGAGTGATTATTTGCCACACTCAACACATCAAAGCCAACCTGCTGTAACAGTTGGGCATAGATGGGAGGCGTTCGGAAGGCAAATGTTTGCCCTCGACTCGTATCTTTGGCGCTGTAAGGATAATCGGTCAGCGTACTTTCAAAGTTGCCGAACAGAATATCTGCGCCATAAAAGTATTCTTTGACATTATCAAACAGCCATACGCCATCCTGATCGGGGAGGCGATCGTTCGGGAAGTTGGTGCCAGGAATAATGTCACCCACCGCTTTGATAGAGAGAGTAGGTTGCGATTGATCAGGAACGCTCGGAGATGGAGTCACCACTGGAGAACTAGGAGACAGTGCAGGAGTTTCAACAACAGGACTCGTTGGCGACAGTTCGGCTACAGAAAGATCAGTTGCGGTTTGACGGACGATTTCGGATTGCACCGCAAATAATCGGTTCCATCCTGCACCCAGTATGAAGCCCGTGGCAAAGACAAATGGCAGGAGGAGGCGGAGGCTGCGCTTGAAGGAAGGGAGGGATGAGGGGATGGGGGGATGGGGGCATGGGAGTATCCAGGTCTGAGTCCAGGTGGGG
>JAAUSF010000042.1 GCA_012033255.1 Cyanobacteria bacterium RU_5_0 | reverse complement strand
GGTAAGCGCAGGGGAACAGCAGCAGACCCGACCAGCCAACGAAGACGAATCTGTCGCGCTTGAGCCAGTCATCGAGGACATCAAACCATCCTCGTTGAGCTTGGGCGCGTCCCATTGCTATGGTCATAGCGCAAATCTCCAGAAAGTTATTAACAACAGATGAGTGCATCAGTTCACCTGCATTTCGCCATAAATAAGTAGGAAATGCAATGGATTGTGAACAGATTTTACTTTTCTTTACTGTTTTCTCATTATAGAGAACTTATAAAAACCTGCAAGTCACCCCTTCGCTGAGCCACCCCTACGGATTGAGGCTATGTTGAGAACTATAGCTAAGTGCTGAGTTCTGAGGACTGAGTGCTGAGTCAGGATTGATTGACCGTTTGCCTTTCAGCTTTTGGCAATGTCCTGACCACGCTGGCTACTGCTATATCACCGAACCAGTGTTCTGAGTCAGGTAGATACGGCTTGCGATTGGGTGAAACGACAAAGACGCAATCAAATTCAAATGGATTACGTCGCTAGCTGAATAATTCGCATTCCCAAGTTAATCTGTAAGAGAACGATCAAGTTTAAGTATTAAGTCCAGTCATTATGGAGTGGGCATCTTGCCCGCCCAACGTCGCCGGACGGACGAGACGCCTATCCCGCAAGAGCATGACCTGATGATTTTCTTAAACTTCATCATTCTCTGTCCTGGTTGCCTCATGCTCGATCGCCTTGAGGTGAGATTTTGGTATGAATATCTGACGTTACTGGGCTATTCTTCGGATGCGGAATCTCTACTTTGACACTGACAACAATCGCCACAACTCGTTTGAATTACCGGGATCACGTCCTCACTACAACCCCGATCGCCCTGGGCAAGTCGAGCATATTTTCCTGGATTTGGCGCTCGATATTCCTCATCAAAGCTATCGCGGCATCTGTAGCATTCGCCTGAACCCAATTCGTAACGGTGTTGATTCTCTGACGCTGGATGCCGTCAACTTGCAAATTGATGCCGTACAGATAGATAGCGTTGAGCAGGAGTATGACTATGATGGCGAACAACTGCACATTCGGTTGCCACAGGAAACAGAGGTAGGTCAACCGATCGCGGTGGCGATCGCTTATCACGTTGAACAACCCCAACGAGGACTCTATTTTATTGCGCCTACTAAAGACTACCCTGACAAACCTATTCAAGTCTGGACGCAGGGCGAAGATGAAGATTCCCGCTATTGGTTCCCCTGTTTTGACTATCCCGGACAATTGGCGACCTCTGAGATTCGAGTGCGGGTTCCCAAATCACTCATTGCTATTTCTAATGGAGAACTGATTGAAACTAAAGCGGAGGAAGAAGACAAAATTTATCACTGGGTTCAGAGGCAAGTCCATCCGACGTATTTAATGACTCTGGCAGTAGGAGATTTTGCTGAACTGCAAGACGAATGGCACGGAATGCCGGTCACTTACTACGTTGAGAAAGGACGCGAAGCCGATGCCCGTCGATCGATGGGTAAAACACCCCAGATGATTGAGTTCTTCAGTCACACGTTTGGCTATTCCTATCCGTATCCCAAATACGCACAAGTCTGCGTCAAGGATTTCATTTTTGGCGGCATGGAAAACACTTCGACCACCTTGCTGACCGATCGCTGCCTTTTGGATGAACGCGCTGCCCTCGATACTCAGATTGCGGAAAGCTTGGTCGCTCACGAACTTGCCCATCAGTGGTTTGGAGATCTTGTTGTGATCAAACATTGGTCACATGCCTGGATTAAAGAAGGCATGGCAACCTACTCAGAGGTGCTGTGGACAGATCACGAGTATGGCAAAGAGGCGGCGGCGTATTATCGCTTGGGCGAAACTCGTAATTATCTGGCGGAAGATGCCTCCCGTTATCGCCGTCCGATCGTCACTCACATCTACCGGGAAGCGATCGAACTCTACGATCGTCATCTCTACGAAAAGGGAGCCTGTGTCTATCATATGATTCGGGCAGAACTGGGCGACGAATTATTCTTCAAAGCCATTCATATCTTCGTTCAGGAGAATGCTCACAAGACTGTTGAAACGGTAGATTTATTGAGAGCGATCGAAAAAGCCACGGGACGCAACCTGCAATTTCTCTTCGATCAATATGTTTTCCGAGGTGGACATCCCGACTACAAAATTGCCTACGCTTGGGACGGTGACAGCAACCTTGTCAAACTCACCATTACCCAAACGCAAGCCAAAGACGGCGACACTAGCAGCACTAGCGGCTTATTTGATTTGAAGATTGCGATCGGTTTCGGCTACATCAAAAGTGAACGCGACAGCCAGAAAGACGAATCCAATGCTTCATCCTTCGTCCTTCATCCTCCATCCTGCAAACCCTTCACCGTTCGGATTTGCGATCGGGAGCAAAGTTTCTACTTCCCGCTTGCAGAAAAGCCCAGTTTTATTAGCTTTGATGTGGGTAACAATATTCTCAAAACGGTGACTTTGGAATACCCGATCGCAGAACTGAAAGCGCAACTTCAGCATGATCCTGATCCCATCTCTCGGATCTATGCGGCTGAGGCATTGGCGAAGAAAGGTGGCTTGGAAACTGTGAAAGCTCTGTCGGCGGCGCTGAAGCATGAGCCGTTTTGGGGAGTTCGGGTAGAGGTGGCAAAGCAACTGGCTACAGTGAAGTTAGATCAGGCATTTGAGGGTCTAATTGAGGGATTGCAGGATGCTGATGCGCGGGTGCGACGGGCAACCGTGGAGGCATTGGCTGGCATCAAAACGAAAGAAAGTTATGCGGTGCTGAAGCCAGTTGCAGAACGGGGCGATCGAAGTTATCACGTTGAGGCGGCAGCCATCTCAGGCTTATGCAATGTGGCGACGGTGAAGTTGGAAGGCGACTCCAGGGAAGATGAGGTTCTGACGTTGATCCAATCGGTTTTGGCTGAGCGATCGGGTTGGAATGAAACTGTTCGCAGTGGTGCGATCGCCGGACTCAGCAAACTCAAAACGTCTGAAGCGGCGCTTGATGTAATTTTAGAATATACAAGAGCAGGTATCCCTCAAGCTCTTCGACTGGCAGCCATTCGGGCACTAGGGGCAATTTCTACCGGGCAAAATAATGTCAACTTAGAGCGAATTCTCAGTCGCCTGGATGAGCTATCGCGAGACTCGTTCTTCCTGACTCAAGTGTCAGTGGTCACAGCATTGGGGCAAATGGAAACGACAAAGGCGATCGCGATTCTTCATGCGCTTGCCGATCAAACTCCGGATGGACGAGTCCGCCGGATTGCAGAAGAAGCGGTTCAGAAGGTGCAACAGGCGGCCGGACAGGATCAAGCAGTGAAGAATCTGCAAGAGGGACTAGAGCAACTCAAGAAAGATAATCAGGAGTTGAAGAGTCGATTGGAAAACCTGGAAGCGAAAACAAAATCGAGTGAGGAGCGTGAAGTCAATAACCTGCAATAATCACCGAGACGCCAAGACACCGCCAAGACACAAAGATGCAAAGCAGTAATCAACTTTCTTCTTGAGAAATTTTCGTTAAAACTGCTATGTATAACATGGATTGAGCCGCAGATTAAATTTTTCAATCTATGTAGTCTGTCAACGTTGAAGTGAGGGGTTGGGAGTGGATGGGTCGATGGGTCGATGGGGGAAGTAAAGGCAAGCGCGGTGTTGGATATCCACCCATCCACCTATCCACCCATCCACCCATCCACCCATCCACTCAAGGTTGACAATCTACTAGGGATTCAGCTGCCCCGACTGCTTCGATCGCGGCTTCCAGGGCTATTGCCACATGTGTCCAGTGGGTCCCTCCTTGACAGAAAACCGTATACGGCTCTCGCAACGGACCATCGGCTGAGAACTCCGAAGTACTGCCATCAATGAAGGTGCCCCCTGCCATAACCAAATCGCTTTCATATCCAGGCATCTGAGCCGGAACCGGGGTAAGGTAAGAGCTAATCGGGGAGTTTTGCTGAATTGCACGACAGAAGGCAATGACCTTTTCGGGAGAGCCAAGTTTGATCGCTTGAATCACATCTCGACGGGGGGCAAACGGTAAGGGATTGACAGGATAGCCCAACTCATGAAACACATGAGCAGTCAGATGATTGCCCTTCATTGCCTCCCCGACGACTTGAGGCGCGAGAAAAAGTCCTTGAAACAATAGGCGGTTTTGATCAAAGGTGGCTCCGCCTTCGCTGCCAATTCCAGGCGCGGTCAGACGATAGGCGGCGGCTTCAACCAAATCGGCTCGTCCGGCAACATAACCACCGGCTGGCGCGATCGTTCCTCCTGGATTCTTAATTAACGATCCAGCGATTAAATCAACTCCGACAGCCAGTGGCTCTCGATCTTCAACAAATTCCCCGTAGCAGTTATCCACAAAGCAAACGACATCAGGATTCTGCTGCTTTACCCGATAAACGATCTTCTCAATGTCTACAATGGAAAGGCTTGATCGCCAGGAATATCCGCACGATCGCTGAATGTGGACGAGTCGTGTTTCAGGATGCACGGCTTGAGATAACAAATTCCAATCAATGTCTCCTGCTTCAGTTAGATTCAATTGTCGATAGTGAATGTCAAACTCTTTAAGAGATCCTTGATGATGTCCCCGTAATCCGATAACCTCTTCTAGGGTGTCATAAGGCGCACCAGTCACCGCTAGCATCTCGTCCCTTGGACGAAGGACTCCGTAGAGGGCGCACGCGATCGCATGAGTTCCTGAGACAAACTGCACTCGCACGGCAGCCGCCTCTGCTCCCATCACTTCAGCAAACACTCGATCGAGTGTTTGACGACCTAAATCGTCATGCCCATAGCCTGTGACTCCTGCAAAGTGATGGACTCCGACTTGCTGGTGACGAAAGGCAGATAGAACTCGTCTCAGATTTCTCTTGACCTGAGAGTCAATACCAGAAAAAATTTGAGATAGTGCTTGTTCTGCCTGCTGAAGTCGCTCATAGCTACGCATTCCTTCTGTGCTCCTGGGTTCTGGGAGAGACAACCGCGTTAAATAGCGATTTTAGATTTTGGACTTTAGATTTTGGGTTACCGGGATTTTAACAATGCCTGAAGCCAAAATCGTCCACCTGAGACCAAAATTGACTGGGATGCGGAGTCCATTGTCGCGCAGATCGAGCTACCTGTTACTATTGAGATCCTGAATGACTATTGCAACATCAACTAAACCCCCCGTCGCGTGGCACATTACCCTGTTCATGGTAGCCCTTCACATTGGGGCACTCTTTGCGTTGCTGCCTAGCACCTTTAGCTGGACAGCCGTTACTCTTGCTCTATTTCTCCATTGGGTAACTGCCTGTCTGGGCGTTACGCTTGGTTTTCACCGCCTCGTTACCCATCGTAGTTTCCAAACCCACAAGTGGCTAGAATACCTCTTAGTCATTTGCGGCACCTTAGCCATGCAAGGTGGACCGATCTGGTGGGTTGGGCTACACCGTCACCACCACCTCTACTCGGATCAAGACGTTGATCATCATGATGCGAACAAAGGGTTTTGGTGGAGCCACATGGAATGGATGTTCTATTCAGTGCCGGCTGAGAAGGAAATTCCTCGGTTTACCAAAGATATTGCGGATGATCCGATCTATCAGTTTTTAGATAAATATTTTTTCGCGATTCAAGTTGGATTTGCGGTGTTGCTTTATCTAATCGGTGGCTGGTCGTTCCTCGTCTGGGGCGTTTTTGTTCGTTTAGTCGCGGTTTATCATACAACTTGGCTAGTGAATAGCGCCACGCACATGTTTGGCTATCGCACCTACGAATCGGGCGATCGCTCCACTAACTGCTGGTGGGTGGCTCTGATCGCCTATGGAGAAGGCTGGCATAACAACCATCATGCCTTTCAATATTCGGCTCGTCATGGTCTAAAGTGGTGGGAAATTGACCTCACCTGGATGATTATCCGGACGCTACAAACTGTAAGGCTTGCCTGGAAGGTGAAGCTAGTAGAAGAAACTTAGAAGATGTTTGAGAAGTCCCTATAGCCCCCCCTCCCTGAACCTCCCTTACCAAGAGAGGGAATCAAATCCGCCTTTTTATTCCCCTCTCCGTATCGGGGAGGGGATAGGGGAGGGGTCTTTGGGTGATAAAAATATGTTTCAACCATCCGCTTAGAAACCGAATCGTTCATAGTTTACGGTTCACATCATTCAGTCGTTGATATCGGGTTACTGCATGACCATCGCAACCTCGAATAAACTCTCCTATGATTGGACTGTCATTGTGGTGATGACGATCGTTCATATTGGAGCTTTGTTTGCGTTTCTGCCGAGTACGTTTAGTTGGGCGGGAGTCGGAGTTGCCCTGTTTCTCCATTGGGTAACAGGCGGATTAGGCGTTACTTTAGGCTGGCATCGGCTCGTGACCCATCGCAGCTTCCAAACGCCGAAATGGCTAGAATACTTCCTCGTGTTCTGCGGTTCTCTGGCGATGGAAGGCGGTGTCATTTGGTGGGTTGGGCTACATCGCCATCATCATGTCCACTCTGATCAAGAGGTTGATCATCACGATTCTGGTAAAGGATTTTGGTGGAGCCACATGGGTTGGATGCTCTATGAAGTTCCGGCAGAGAAGGAAGTCGATCGCTTCACCAAAGACATTGCGGATGATCCGGTGTATCAGTTTTTGGATAAAAATTTCTTTTTCTTCCAAATTGCACTAGCCGTGTTGCTTTATCTCTGGGGCGGTGGGTCATTTGTCGTCTGGGGAATTTTCGTGCGGCTAGTATTCGTTTACCACTGCACCTGGTTCGTCAACAGCGCCACACACAAATTTGGCTATCGCACTTATGAAGCGGGCGATCGTTCGACCAACTGTTGGTGGGTGGCGTTACTCACTTACGGCGAAGGCTGGCATAACAACCACCATGCTTTCCAATATTCGGCTCGTCACGGTTTGAAATGGTGGGAAATTGACATGACCTGGATGATGATTCGAGGCTTGCAATTCCTCGGACTTGCCCAGAAGGTAAAACTAGCCGAAGATGTCTGATCGTTCGTAGAGTCTAGAAAAGATCCCCCCAAGTCACCCTTAGATGAAGTTTAAGGAGATTTCCAGCAAAGAATCTACCAATTCGTAGGATGGGCAAAGGGTCTTACCCGTGCCCATCGTCAGCCAGAATCATGGATGGGCACGGATGCCTTTGCCCATCCTACGATTTGTGGTTTTTTTATTTGAAAATTGCTGTAAATTCAGTCATTGCGGGGTGGGCATCTGCCTGCCCAGTGCCAAGGTTGGGCATCTCGCCCGTCCCACAAAAACATTACCTCTGCCTTTCACGAGCATGGAGGGACTCGAACCCCCGACCCTCAGGACCGGAACCTGATGCTCTATCCACTGAGCTACATGCCCTTACTACTCTGCGAGTATAGCATAGACCCTAGAGGTTGGCTTTACTATTTGCGACGGAATAAGACAGTGTGAACTGTCTAGCGTCAGCCATACACTAAAATTCACTCGATCGAATTCAAAAAAATAGAGACATCAAGATATGGGCAAAATGTGGGCAATGCCCACTCTACTCCTCCAGATTGTAACGGCTTATCAATTCTTGAATATCCTCATCTTCTAGAAGCCGATCGATCGCCAAGTTGAGCAGCTTGTTCATTGACACTTCCTTGACACCTGCAAGCCGTTTTAACAAGCTATAAACGTCTTGAGATACTGTCAGCCTTATTTCTCTTTGGTCTGCCTTCCTTGGATTCATACGCCGACCCATACAATGGGCGTATTTTGTCATACTATGATTAGCGATGCGGCATATATCGCACTTATAAACATTTGTACTATTTTGCAGGGTTTTGCTTATGGTCACACTTTCTGTTCAACTACGCTGGCGATCGCCTTAACGAGTGTCTCTGGCTCTACTGGCTTCGGGATATGCTTTTGAAAACCTGCTGCGATCGCTTGTTGATAATCAATTTCTCCCGCATAGGCTGTCAGGGCGATCGCCGGAATCTGCCCTCCCTGCTCTGGAGGTAGAGTCCTCACTTGCCGTATCAGCATATAGCCATCAACATCCGGCATTCCAATGTCGCTCAATAGCACGTCTGGTTTGAACTGGGCTAACGTGGCGATCGCCTCGCCTGCTGAAGCAGTGGCTACTACTCTTGCCCCATGTAGCTCCAAGAGGAAGGCAATAAACTCACGGGTACTGTCATCGTCATCAACCACTAAAATCCCGATGCCATTCAGATCTAGTGGTGGCTCAGACGGTTTCGTATCTCGATTGGTCATGGGCTGGTGCGGCATCAGGGGCAGTCTGACGCTAAAAATTGCCCCCTGCCCGTCACCCAGGCTATCTGCCCACACCGTTCCACCATGCAATTCTACTAAGTAACGGACGATCGCCAACCCTAACCCCAGTCCGCCAAATCGTCGGGTTGTGGCAGCATCTTCTTGGCGGAAATGGTCAAATACATGAGGCAGAAAATCAGGGTGAATGCCCTTACCCGTGTCGGTGACGGTGATTTGGGCATAAAAAGATGAGGAAGGAGAGGAGGAATCTCCCCTATCTCCCCCCTCTCCCCCATTCCTTTGCTCCACTCGTTCTAACCGGATATCTACTCGGCCCCCTTGGGGTGTGAACTTAACCGCGTTGGAGAGGAGATTCCAAACCACTTGCTGTAATCGACCTGGATCACCTGAAACATGCCCCACCTCCGGATCAAACAGAGTGTGTATCTGAATTGACTTGGCTTCAGCCGCCAGACGCACTGTTTCCATTGCTGATTGAATCGTGGATACTAAATTGACCGATCTGGCATCCAAGCTGAGTTTGCCTCGGAGAATTCGGGACACATCGAGCAGATCGTTGATCAGTTGAGCCTGCATCTGAGCATTCCGCTCGATAATCTCTAAAGCGCGCTCTGTTTTCTGTTCATCCAACTGGCGACTTCGCAGGAGCTTTGACCAACCTAGAATCGGGTTGAGGGGCGATCGCAACTCATGGGATACAACTGCCAAGAACTCATCTTTAATCCGATTGGCAACTTCTGCGGCTTCCCGTGCGGCTTGCTCTTCCTGAAGCAAACGAGTTCGCTCGACTGCTAATTCCTTTTGCTCATGAATGTCAGTGCAAGTGCCAAACCATTTGACAATGCGATCGGATTCATCCTTGATGGGAATCGCTCTGACTATGAACCAGCGATACACGCCGTCTGCCCGTCGGAGGCGGTATTCGGTGTCAAAAGGTGTGCGAGATTGCACGGCTTCTTGCCACATTTGATTCGCGAGGTCTAAATCCTCTGGATGAATGATCTCTTGCCAGTCAAACCCCATGAGTTGCTCGAAGGTCAACCCCGTATAGCGGCACATTTGCTGATTCACGTATTCATTGTGCCCCTCCGCATTTGCCGTCCAAACGAGTTGCGAGATGGACTCTGCCAGGTAGCGATAGCGCTCTTCGCTCTGGCGCAGCGCTTCTTCTGCCTGTTTGCGATCGGTGATATCGATTGAGATGCCGATCGCTCGTTTGGGCTGTCCGCCGGAATCGTAGAAGAGTTGACTCAGGGAAGCAAACCACCTCACGCCCTGTAAAGGATGACGAATCCGAAACTCAAAGTTGAGGGCAGTTTGTCGCTGCTGTAATGCTTCGCGCACCGTTCGATCGGCTGACTCTCGATCCTCCTCTAAGACTGTGGCTAACCAGTTCTCGTAGGAGGATGGCGTTGTTGGATCGAGTCCATACAAAATGTAATATTCCTCTGACCAGTAGACACTGCCTGCTACCACATCCCAATCCCATGTTCCGGACTTGGCAGCCGATTGAGCTACCCTTAGTCGCTCCTCACTTTCTCGCAGGGCTTCCTCTGTTCGTTTGCGATCGGTAATATCAGTGTTCGTGCCAAACCAGCGCAGCACCCTACCTTGCTCGTCACGGATGGGAATTGCCCGTGAGAGGAACCATCGGTATTGTCCATCTTTGCCACGCAGAGGGAACGTGTCCTCCCAAGTTTCGCCCGTTGCAAAACAGTGGCGAATGTGCCCGACTACGCGATCGACGTGTTCTGGGTGGTGTACCTTTTGCCAGCCCCAGCCTTCCATCTCTTCCAGAGTTGTGCCAGTGTAGTCGAACCAGCGGCGGTTGTACCAGAAAATCCACCCGGTCTCGTCTGCAATCCAGGCAAATTGGGCAATGTTGTCAGCCAAGGTGCGGAACCGCTCCTCGCTCTCCCGCAATCGGTCTTCCGCTTGTTTGTGAGCAGTAATATCCATGACCAACCCATCGAAGATCACATCACCATTGGACTGTCGTTCCGGTTGAGAAATTGCCTGTATCCATTTCAGCCGACCAGAAGGGACAATCAGACGGAACTTGACATCAAAAGATTCTAACCGTTGAGTTGACGTTGTATTGGCATAGTGAACTCTTTCCACATCATCTGGATGAATCATTGCCCACACTTGTCCAAAATCTTGTAGCAAGACTTCGGGTTCGAGTTCATAAATCTCACGGCATTTTGGACTTACGTAGGTAAGTGCATCGGAACCATCAGGATGCAAAACATATTGGTAAATCACCCCTGGAAGGTTAGCTGCCAGCCTTTGAAATCTCGCTTCACTTTGCCGCAGGATCTCCTCTGCCTGTTTGCGCTCTGTAATGTCTCGAAAAAAGATGCCTAGTCCAGTTTCAAAGGGGTAGGCGTAAATGTCCAACCATATATCATATAAGAACGGCGCATAGTAATGGTGTTCAAAGTGAACGGAGATCTGCTCTGCCATTGCCCGTCGATACTGATGCTCGACGTTTGTCCCCACTGAAGCCGGCCACTCCTCCCAATGCGTCTTACCTAAGACCTCTGTACGAAGCTTGCCATTAATTCGCTCTGCTGCCGCATTTAGGTAAACAATTTGCCAGTCTTGATCTAAAGCCACAAATGCATCAGTCATACTCTCTAGAATCTGGTTGACCTGGTTATAGGCAGCTTCAACTTCTGAGCGCATTTCTCGCTCTCGCTGAGTTGCCTCCTGCCGCATCTGAGCCAGCTTCAGGGTTGCCTCAATGCGGGCTAATAACTCACGAGCAGAGAAGGGCTTGGTTAGATAATCATCGGCTCCCGCTTCCAGACCCTCAATACGAGACTCTTCTCCAGCGCGGGCAGATAGTAGGATGATGGGTAATTCTTTGGTTTGTGGGTCTGTTCGCAGCGATCGCAATAACTCAAACCCGTCCAGTCCTGGCATCATCACATCGGTTAAGAGCAGATCGGGCATCTGCTGACGAATAGCAGCCAACGTCGCGACTCCATCTGCAACTGCCTCCACCTCATATTGTTGGCTCAACAAGCGCTTCAAGTAGTCGCGCATATCAGCATTATCGTCTGCTAGCAGAATTCGCATCGTTGGTGCAGATGACGGCTTGGGTTGAACAGGAACAGAAAGCAAGAGTTCAGAGACTCTAGCCCCTGAACTTTCGATCGATTTTGGCAACCAGCGTAACAGTTCTTCAAGATAGGATGCTGCTCCTGTTGCGGTTGATACCAGGGTGCGCGTTGCCCCAATGCGTTGGGCTATCTCCTGCGGAGAGCAAGCAATGCCCTGCCGAAGGCGTTCGCTCGGCAAATGAGCAAATCCAGTGGGAATTGATACGATGAAACTCGTTCCCTGATCAACCACGCTGCTCACCTGGATAGTGCCGCCGTGCAATCGAACTAGCTCCTGGACTAACGACAGACCAATGCCTGACCCTTCATAGCTCCGTCCTCTTGCCCCCTTCACCTGATGGAACCGCTCAAAGATATGGGACAACTCCTCGGCTGGAATGCCAGTGCCTGTGTCTTGCACTACTAACTCAATATGGTCATCGCCGGAGCGCAGAACAACAGCAATCTCTCCTTCAAAAGTGAATTTGAAGGCATTAGAGAGCAGATTCAAGACTATCTTCTCCCACATCTCCCGATCGACATAGACAGGTTCAGGCAATGGTGGGCAGTCTACCCGCAAGCACATCCCTGCCCGATCGATCGCAGAACGAAATACCCCTGCTAGATCGGTAGTCAACATTGCCAAGTCAGTTGGCTCATACACTACCTCAATCCGCCCTGCTTCAATCCGGGAGAAGTCCAGCAGCGTATTGACCAGCTTCAGCAAGCGTTGGGAGTTGCGATACGCAACCTGGAGTTGTTTTTTTAGGGTGGATGGGTGGATGGGGGGATGGGGGGATGGGTTCTCATCCACTCTCCCACCCTCCCACTCATCCACTCTCCCACTCGTTACCCGATTCTCCTGTTGATCAAGACTCGCCAGTGCATCCTCCAGGGGATTGAGCATGAGCGTCAACGGGGTGCGGAACTCATGGCTGACATTATTGAAAAAGGTGGTTTTCGCTCGGTCTAGCTCTGCCAATGCCTCAGCCCGTCTGCGTTCTGCTTCGTAGGCATTCGCATTGGCGATCGCTGTTGCCACCTGGTTAGCAACTAAATCAAAGAAACCCCGATAGTTGTCATCCAATTCCCGTCGAGGACTGATGCCGACCACCAGCAACCCTGCCAACTGTTGCTCTTGTCCGGATTGGGCGATTGGCATGACCAAGGCACTGTGCGGTGGGTCTTCCCAAGCGCCTCTAGGGATCGAACCAAACCGAGTGTTTAACCCATCAATGAGTTGAGTTTGATAGGTCGTTTTGACATGTGCCAGGTTCCATCCTTCTGTTTCTATGGTCAGGTCAACCCACTGTGGACTGAAGATACCGCGCGGCGAGGCTGACGCGAATGACTCTGCTTCAATGCCTGCTGTTCCGACTAGGCGAGCTTGTTTACCATTGTCTTCCACCAAATACAGCAGCGCAAAGGGAATGTCGTAGGGATTTTTGACCAGGGTTTCGCAGGCAATCCGACAAGTCTCCTCGACGTTCTTTGCGCCAACTGCATTAGCAGACAATTCGCGTAAGGCGCTAAGACGCCGCTCACCGATCACTCGTTGAGTCGTTTCGGTAACAGCGGTGAATGCTCCACCCACTTCCCCAGTTTCCAGAAAAATTGGGCTATAAGAGTAAGTGAAATACGCTTCCTCAATGTAGCTGTAGCGATCGACCAGCAGCAGAAAATCATCTGACCAGGTTGCCTGCCCTGTAGTTAGCACACTATTAAGCTGCGTTCCAATGATGTCCCAAATCTCTAACCAAACCTCCTGTCCTGGTCGTCCCAACGCCTTGGGATGCTTAGTGCCTAAAATAGGTCGCCAAGCATCGTTGTAGAGCAGAACCAGTTCTCTCCCCCACCAGATCACCATCGGAAATCGAGAGTTCAAACAGATGCTGACAGCGGTTTTCAAGCTCTGTGCCCACCCTGACACTGGACCTAAAGGCGTTTGCGACCAGTCGAGCGATCGCATTAGCGCACCCATCTCTCCACCACCTGTAAACAGGTTTTCAGGGACCTCCGCCTTCACGTCCTGAGTCACAGTCTCCATCCTTCATTCTTGAAAATTAAATCGGCAATTGTCAACGGCATCGTTAACGACATTGCTAGACGTTACCTCTTAATAGGCGTGTCCTATGCCAATTGGCATAGGACGAAAATAGGACAAGTGACATACCACCTGCCACTATCTTGAGGCAGAGATTTTAAGAGTGACTGATAAATTTAGGAGCGACTGACAATATCAGCGGGAACTCTGAGTTTCATCCTATCATTCAGCAACGCCAAGAATCACTTGGTTGGAATAGTCTGAGCCGCTTAATCGGGGTAATGTATGATCTGAACGTTTGCGTGCATAAAGATGCAACTCTTCAGCCCATTCAGTGAACATCTCAAACACCTTTTCGACCAACTCAAAACACTCTTGCAAAACATCTTTAGAGAGTTCAATATTGTTTTAAATGAATACGCGATCGCTTTGAGCGAAAGGCGAAAACATGCGCTCAGTTGGGTCAGCGAAGTATCCACAATCGGCGTCATCTACTGGATACGTTCAATCAACGGATTATTGAGAACGCAAGGGGAGATTACGGTTGTCTTTGGTGACGATGGAAATACAACCTTACCAGAAACACGCACTCGATCGGTATAGGTAACACGTTGTCCATCACTCGTGGTCACGTTCAGATCTGCGTGGGTATAAGTGCTAGAAATAGGCGATTGATCTGTGGTGACGGGCTGTTCCTCACTTCCGGTCGTGTTCAAACCTGGAATAGTGTAGGAGATGTCCACAGGAGTAACCTGATTGGCTTCACTTCCGTAGCTAGTCCATACGCCAACCCGACCATTCAAATTCTCCACATCCTCGGATGGGCGAATCTCAAGTAGCACGGAGATAGTGTCACCCACTGGAATCTCCTCAGGCAACGTTAAAAACCCTTCAACTGCCACTCGTTTTCCATCATTGCTGCGATCGCACACCTGCTCAAATTCTGTGGCTTCGCCTAGGGTGGGGGGTTCACTTGCACAGCCTGTCAAAATTGTAAACAGAATCACTGAGCTAGCAAAGAATTGTCTTTTCATAGGTTTTCCCTGAGTTTTCCCCTGATGTAGAGTATGGTGCTGAATTGTTGTAAGTTGTTCCACATTTAGTATTTATACGCTCCGCGCACGAATACTAAATCCTAACCTTCCAATTGTGCAAATTAGAAGTGGAACAGCTTACTATGAAATATCATGTTAATTCTTGTTGTGTTCATGGGAAATTGTGTGCCAGGATGACTGACCACACTGCGGACACGACAGAAAACGTCGTGGCTGACCTGCGGCTTTCCAACGAATACCGCCCATCTCCCAAATAGACCTCGCAAAACCACACGAACATTGCACTATCCACGATCGTGACTCGACCTCCATCTGTTCAGCCCAGCGTCGTGGAAGGACTGCTGTGAATATTTTTTGGATTGAACTCATCGCCGTTGTTTCTTTCTGGATAGGATCTCGCATATTTTTTGGATTGAACCCATCACGGTGGTTTCTTTCTTGATAGGTTAATCGTAGTGGATTAGGCTGAACAACGTGAGACCCAACACCAGCCTCAGCGTTGTTGGGTGACGCTAACGCTAACCCACCCTACTAGCACGTCCAGGCTAAAACGCTGGGTAAGGTGGGCACTGCCCACCCTACTGACTAACGTTCGCGATTCACTAGCCATTTGCAAACCAGTTTGCCGTTTTCCACCTCCCAACTGGCAACCAAACGGCTGTGGGAGCGGTGAGTAAACTCATTTTCAGGACTTTGAGGTAGCTCTGGTAATGATGTGGTTTTGTTTACTTCAGTCGGTACAACGATCAGGTCGCTGAGGGCTTGCCTGAATTCCAAGATGTCTATCATGGTTCTCCTGATTCTTTTCGTGAGGTGTTCGATGTAATGATGAATTTGAAATTATCTACGATCGCTAATGCGGCTTCATGCAGGGTGAAGTTGTCGGGTGGAAAATCTTGGCGATGACTAAGCTTTGCGGCGGCTGAAGGGAATCAGCATGGGAACGCGATCGCGATACTCCACATAGGCTTTCCCATGTACCTTGACCAAATCTCGTTCTTCCAACTGAATAGCAACCAGAATGTACGCGGTTGTCATGACTGCAAATACTAGATGAGCAACGGTCATCGTTGGGATTGACCAGAATGCAAATAACCAACCGACATACAGCGGATGACGAACATATTTGTAAGGCCCAGGAGTGACAAAATTGAGGTGCGTATAGTCTTTGCCGCGTAGATAGAGATAAACTTGGCGCAATCCAAACAGATCAAAGTGATTAATCAAGAAAGTGGATACTAAGACAAGCAGCCAACCAAACCCGAAAAGAGCATAAAGAAGATTCCGAAAAATCGGGTTTTCTACATGCCAAATGACAATCCCCAACGGTTGCCAGAAGTAAAACAATGTAAGCAGACAAAGGCTGGAAAACAAGACATAGGTACTGCGCTCAACGGGTTTTGGCACGATCGTAGTCCACCAGGTTTTAAATTCCTGTCGGGCCATTGCACTGTGTTGCAGAGCAAACAATCCCAGTAATCCAACGTTCACTAAAAGCGCCTGCCCTAAAGGAATAATGGGTGCAGAATCAATGGATTTGGGTACGACGAAATTGCCCACAAATCCGATCGCATACAAAAAGGTGACAAAGAAAGTAACGTAACAAACAATACCGTAAATAAATGCCGCCACTCTAGCAATCTTGTTCTTGTAGGTTGTTTGAATGAATTGAGTTGTCATTTGATTGTTCCAATGATGCTGAAAGACTGAAACAATGGATTCAGGTGCAGGCAAAAGAGTTGCTCCTTGCTATTCTTTTGCCATTGTTGGATTAATAACCTTTGTCTGTCTGAGGTGAAGTCAATCTCTGTTGTGTTTATGAGAAATTGTGTGCCAGGATGACTGACCCATTAAAAGGAAACCCCAATCGCCATGAGGGTTCGGCGAAGTTCTACTCGTTCAGGAAGATTAATTGACAATACATCAATCGTCGTTCTTCCAATTGCTGTACGACCAGCGAGATAAGATTTGTCCCAAAGGAAATGCTCATTCCATTGGTCACGACGGGGATGGAAAAGGCGAGTCACTTCCTCGGTATCTGCGTCAATGCCTGCAATATTAGGTCCCTTGTATGCATTGCAGTTATAACAGGAGAGAGCAAGATTTGTTACCTCTGATGAACCATGATGTTTTAACGAAATGATGTGATCAATCTGAAACGGCAGAACATCATATTCTTGGGGCATTCGGCAATATTCACAACAGTGATTAGCTCGTTGTCTGACAAACTCACGCAAGGTGTCATCCATGTTCATTTGCTTGAGTTTTGTAGCGATCGCCGTGCTTTAGCATGGAGCAGATTTAAGAAATTACCAACTCGCAGATATTTTTCCATTTCTTGGCGTTCGGTTTCGCTCAGTAACCCGTGATTATTTTTCTCTGATAGCTCATTCATGCGAGTCACATCTGAGGCTTCAAACCGTAGATTAAGAATCAGATGAGAAACTTCTTGAGGTAGATTGCCATCTTCGGGATGAACAATCCGAGCAAAAATATCCGCTTCAGTTAGAGAAGATGGTATCTGTGGCATATTTCCTCAGAATCTGAAGGTTTGAAAGCACAAGAATCTATACTTAGCTAGGTCGCGGTCTATAAACGCATTCTAGCGTATGGATAGTGATTGGTTAGAGAGAGTAAAGGCGATCGCTCCTCAGCTAGATTGATTTCAATCAATCTCAAAACAATACCCTCAGTACGCGATGATCATCACACATCGTTCAATGGAGTGAGGTGGGCAGTGCCCACCCTACGATTTGTGGTTCTAATCCACAATCTTGAAGTCTGATGCAACCAGAGTCGAAGTGCTAGAGAGCGTCGCGAACTGACCGCCGTCTCCAAACCCACCCGCACTGCCATTGGAGTTAAAGAACAAGCTTCTACTGCCAGTGCTGTAGACAATCTCGGCGGTGCTAGTAGCGGCCGCCGCATTATTACTCACAACGGCAAACTCTCCAGGGACGCTAAAGCCATCTCCTACGGCGCTATCGAGACTTAGAAAGACGCTTTTACCCAGGATAATTTTGTCTGTGCCAGACACGAAATCGCTAATGGTATTCACGCCAATATAAAATTGATCGGAGACATTGGCTGAACCTGAATCAAAGCTGAATTGATCAATCCCCGTTCCGCCTACCATGACATCATTGCCAGTCCAGTCTGCGAAGTTATCATTCCCAGAGCCACCAATGAGGGTGTCATTGCCAGTTGCAGCATAGAGGTAATCATTATCGGCTCCGCCATCCAGGTAATCATTGCCGCTGGCATCGATGATGAAGTCATTGCCGTTGCCACCAATGATCGTGTCGTTGCCATTGCCAAAGCCGCCAAAGAGTTGGTCATTGCCATCTCTGCCCTGAATGTAGTTGTTTTCAAGATAGCCAAAGATTACATCGTCAAATTGGGAACCGATCACCTCTTCAATGCCGCGCAAGGTATCTGTGCTGCCAAATCCATCCTGAAATGCGAGTCCATCATCTAGCTCAACTCTCACGCTACTGGTTGAGCTTAAGTAGTTGGCTCGATCGATACCAGCCCCCCCATCCAGGAGATCAGCGCCAGCCCCACCAGTCAGGGTATCGTTGCCATTTCCACCATCCAGACTATCATCACCCAATCCACCATTGAGTGCGTCATTGCCCTCACCGCCCAGAAGAGTGTCGATGCCATCCCCCCCTTCAAGACGATCGTTGTCTGCTCCCCCATTGAGGAAATCATTGCCTCCTGCGCCGAAGAGGCTATCGTTGCCAGTGCCGCCGACGAGCGTATCCGTACCATCGCCATCGTTGTCATTGAGCAGGTCATTACCACTCCCCCCATCCAGGCTGTCATTGCCGATTCTTCCTAACAGGATGTCATTGCCATCTCCACCTAATACAGTGTCATTATCGGCTCCGCCATCCAGGAAATCATTTCCCCCGTTCCCGGACAGCAGGTCGTTGCCTGCATAACCATAGAGAGAATCAATTCCGTTTGTACCCACTAACGTGTCGTTGAAAGGTGTACCTGTTGCCATTGGAGTTACTCCTTGTTTTTGAAGTTGGTTTTTTGGTTTTTTGCAGAACGATCGAGCCGATATATCGATCCGATATAAGGTGCTGCGATCGGGTCGGGCGATCGACGTGGCTAGGGTTTCACTGGTTGGCTGACAAAACTTGTTCCCAGGCTTTTCAGATCTCGTTTCAGATCTCGTTCACAGGCTTCAGAACTGAATGCAACTGCGGAGGCTCCGTCTCTCGTAAGCCAGTAGCAGAGACACTTCTGAGGCATTCTCAGGTAAAACCTGGGAACGAGGGATTGATTTAATTCACGAGCCTAAGCCACGAAAACGATATCTGCACTGGGAGAGAATGAAGTACCCGGCTGCAACTTGGCTAGCTGAGCGCCATTCACGTATAACGCACCTGTGCTGCTGTTGTATCTAAATTGACTGGCTGAAGAGGCTCCAACGCCGCTAACAGAGATTTCGATTTTATCTCCTTCCCAGTATTTGAAGTCTGTGATTACGTCAATGCCTTCATAGGCAGAGGGACGTGAGTAGAAATTAAACCGATCGGCTCCAGTTCCCCCGACCATTGTGTCTCGACCGGGTTCACCACCCAGGCGATCGTTACCAGCATCCCCCACGAGGTAATCATTACCAAAAGAGCCAAGCACGAGATCATGATCACCTCCACCGTAAATGGTATCGTTGCCACGCCAGCCATCTAAAGTGTCGTTGCCAGATTCGCCATACAGGTAATCAGTATCCTCTCCGTCGCCCGCAAAGCCACCACTGAGGTAGTCATTTCCAGTTCCGCCCCAGACCGTGTCGATGCCCGGTTCGCCATAGACGGTATCATTGCCATCACCACCATAGAGGAGGTCATTGCCGAAGGAACCATGCATGAGATCATCCTCAGTTCCTCCGTAGAGGGTGTCGTTGCCATACCAGCCATCTAAGGAGTCGTTACCACCGCCGCCATAGAGGACATCATTATCCGTACCGCCGTTTATATAATCATGAAAACTTCCTCCATCCAATGTGTCATTGCCACCATTGCCATACAGGGTGTCGTTGGAAATAGAGGAGTAGTAACTATCAGCTGCCTGGCTGCCTGAGAAGTACACTAGCTCTACATTGTCAAAAGAGAAGGAATTGGTGGCTGTGTAGAAGTTGGAGTAGTCTACGATCAGGCGATCGATTCCCGCTCCGCCATCAATGTAATCATGACCAGTAATCGGATAGATTACATCATCGCCACCGAGTCCATAAATCGTATCATTTCCAGTTGTACCTACTAACGTGTCGTTGCCGGGTGTAGGGTTTGCCATTGGAGTTGCTCCTTGATTTTGAAGTTGGTTAACTTGGTTTCTGCTCAAGCCCGGTGTGGCTCGAAACCAGAAAGATAAATTTGGGTAGACTCTATCGGGCGATCAAATACACAGTGCCGCGATAGCAAAGAACGATCGCACTTGACACTGTAGTGTGACATTGAATAGAACGCGACCCAGACTGCGAATAATCACAATAGGGAATACCGCGATACTTCAGTAGCATGGGTTAATCTCCTGATTGGAAACGCAATTTAGCATGTTTTCTACCGTTCATAGTGCCAGTATGGTTTATGAATCAATGAATAAATTGAGTTGAATTCAGGAGTATCTAATAATATTTGCAAGAAGATTCATGACTGGGAATTGGAGAATTTGAACCTAAAAAAGGAGTGCCCGTAAAACGAACACTCCTTTATCAGCGAATGAATATCTATTAACTCGATAACCTATTAAACCGGCAATGTTTGTGAATGCATATTTCAAAACAATTGCTCCTGGCGTAGGATGCATTAGCGATTAGCGTAACGCATCACCCACAGCGCCTGGGTCGGGTTGCTGGAGCCTGGGGTCAGTGACCATATCATCAGTCCTCTAGATTACATGCATTAATGAGGTTAGGCAGGAGCAACGATCGCCCCCAAGGCTTGCAATGTGGCTTTTTGGGCGGCTGTAATGCCTGTGACTCCAGTAATATTCATCCCTTCATAGGGGCGATCGGCTCTCAAGGTTTTCAGACATTCACCTGTTTTGACATTCCAGAGTTTGATGGTTTCATCCGCGCTGCCGCTGGCCAGAACGAAGTCGCAGTTTTCTGCCGTATCCTCAGCAGGACACCATGCCACTGACCAAACCTGACCCGTATGTCCTTTCAGAATATTCAGGCATTCTCCAGTGCAAGTATCCCACAGTCGAACCGTTTGATCAGGGGAACCACTAGCAAGCAAACTGCCATCCGGACTCCAAACCACCGCTCTCACCATATTGCTGTGTCCCTGCAACACGTTCAGACAGTTGCCAGTTGTGCTATCCCACAGTCGAATCGTGCGATCGTGAGAACCACTGGCCAGCAGAGTGCCATCCGGACTCCAGGCTAAGCCCCAGATCCAATTGTGGTGTCCTTGCAAGATGTTCAAACATCGTCCCTGCCGAACATCCCAGAGCCGGATGCTCAGGTCGCCAGACCCACTGGCCAGAACTTGGCCATCTGGACTCCAGGCAACCGTCCAGACCCAGGCTGCGTGCCCTTGCAAGGTTCTCAAACATTCGCCAGTTCCAGCATTCCAGAGTCGCACGGTGCAATCATCCGATCCGCTGGCAAGCAAGCTGCCATCCGAGCTCCAGGCTAGACCCCAGATCCAACTGCGGTGTCCCCATAACGTTCTCAAACACAGATCTGTATCTGGATTCCATAGCCGAATCCGATGATCCGCACTACTGCTAGCCAGAGTGGTGCCATCTGGACTCCAAACCACGGCAAATATAGAATTGTTGTATCCCTGTAAGATTTTGAGATTGCGGCAGTCACTTGATTGACTGCTGCGCCCATCCCACAGCCGTACAGTTTGGTCATGAGAGCCACTTGCTAGCACAGCACCATCGGCACTCCAGTCCACAGTCCAGATTGCATTGCTGTGTCCCTGTAAGGTTTTGAGGCAGCGATCGCTCACAATATCCCAGACTCTGATGTTCCGGTCTTCACCACCGCTCACAATCATTTGACTATCGGGACTCCAGGCAACTGAAAATACAGTAGAATGATTGCTTTGCAAAGTTTTGAGACATTCGCCCCTCCCCGCATCCCAGATTTTGACACTTTGATCTTCACTGCCGGTAACCAGATACTCACCATTGGGACTCCAGGCGATTGACCAAATCCCGTTGTCGTGTCCAGCTAAGATTTTCAGACATTCACCGCTTTTGATATCCCACAGTCGAATCGTCTGGTCAAGAGACGCGCTGGCAAGGATTTGACCATCCGGACTCCAAGCTACAGACATGACCCAATTGCTGTGTCCTGGCAATATTTTAACAAGTTCTTGACTCCGCATATCCCAGAGCCGAATTTCGTGATCGTCTCCACCACTGACCAGGAGATAGCCGTTGGGTTGCCAGGCTAATGCTCTAATGGCACCTTGATGTCCATGTCTCAAAATTCCCTGACACATTCCCGTCTCAGTATTCCACAATCTCACACTTTGATCTTCACTGCCACTCGCCAATCTGTGACCCTTCAGGCTCCAGGCAACTGCCCAAACGAAACCCGTATGCCCTTTCAAGACCGCTCTGGGTTGTCCATCCGCAACTTGCCACAGTCCGATCGCATTATTGCTATCTCCGGTTGCTAGCAGTTGGCTATCTGGACTAAAGGCAACCGTCAGAATGCTACCAGACGGCCGGGCAAAGCTGGATTTGGACAAGTCGGCATGGGCAAAATTGACTTGATGTAAATTCACCTGCGGGAGATAGGCGTGCCAGACTCTCAAATCAGAAAATCAGCACCTGTTAAATCCAGTTCTAAATGACTGGCGAGGTTAATCAGGTTGCCACCCCCATAGCCGGAAAGCGGGGAAGGGCTAGAGGAGCGTAATTGAGTCAGGAGGGTTTGGAATTGCTGTTGCAGCCGGTTTGGACTGAAGGTTATCCGCACTTGTTGGGCGATCGGCACTAGAATCAACCGGATTTGGCTTTCCCTGACACAGTCTTTAACGGTGGTTTTCATTAGGGCATAACGCTGGAAGTAATGCAAAGCAGAACTGCCCTCTATCAGCTCAAGGCTGATCTGCTCAGTCAACCGGTCTGTAACATACTCCATGACCACGGGTTGTTGGCTGTAACTGCCCGATTTCTTTTCGATCAGAGACCGCCAATGCAAGGATTCCAGTGCTTCCAATAATTTGCCTTTAGAGACTGAGGGAATAATATCTGAGAGCAAGTCTGAAAGGTTAGTCCACTCTCGATCGATCGCTAACCAATACATAATCTCCTGCTCTAAGGGCGAGAGGCGATCGAACTGCTGATCCAGTAGGCGGCGAATGCCATTGAAACGGTGGTTGCTTGTGTGAGAAATGCCTCAATCTCACCATCAAACAGGTCTTGAATCGAGGTTGAAACGAGCCTGATCGCCAGTGGATTACAACTGTAGCGATCGCACAACTGCTGTTTTTGCGGATCTGACCCTTTTAACCCCGTTTTTCCAATCAACGCCTGGGCTGTTTCCAGGGAGCCACTCAAGTAAAATGCTCGCACGGCTAACGCGATTCCCTCAAATTGGGCAAGCTCGGCAGGCTTCTCGCGACTGGTCAACACCAAACAGCTTTGATGTCGCGTTTCAGCGATGAGCCTGAGTAGTTCTCCATAATTTTCATAGCCTGGGCGGTAGTATCCAGCCCGATCGCCTGTCTGAAAGATGGTTTCTAAATTGTCCAAAATGACGAGACATCGAGAATTCCGCAGGTACTCAATGAGCTTCCCCATGTCCGCTTTAGCGTCCTGCCCTTGTGAGAGAAAGGAGATTAGCTCGCCCAAGAGCGTTTCTAAGGGAGGAGCATTCCGTAAACTGCGCCAAATGACATAGGCAAACTGGTCTTGAATCTGCTCGGCAAGTTTGACGGATAAGGCGGTTTTGCCAATGCCGCCAATGCCTAAAATTCCCACCAAGCGGCAGTTATCTGGCAAAATCCATTGTTTGAGGGTCGATAGCTCCTTCCTGCGACCGTAAAATGTGGAAACATCTAATGCTTCCCCCCAGTCTTGTTGAATTGGGATCACAGGTTGTGGCTCGTCTATCGCTTCCACCTCTGGCTGGATATAGTCATCAGGTATGAGGGTAAGATGGAAGGCAAGAAACACGTTTTCTAGGGTTTGGCGATCGACGACTTCTTTACAGCTTCGCACTTTGGAGATCGATCGAGTACTCAATCCCGTCAGGAGGCTTAGTTTTTCTAGGGTGTAGCGATCGCCCCGATTGGTTTCCATTTCCAATCGCTCTTGGGCTTCCTGTAGGCGCTGTAAACCCCAAGAAGAGAGAATTACCCCTCGTTTTCGCTTGAGTGGCTGAGGCTGTCTGGGCATATCATTTAGCTCAACGCATTACCCCTGTTAAGGTGAGCGCATGTATTAGTTAACAGGGGTAGGGTGAGCCAGTTAGCCATTCAAGCGCAACATTGGAAAAAGTGGAGGGATTGAGGTTATTTATGCACCCTCCCACTGTACAGTCAGGCAGAATGAACTGGATTCACCCAAACGACTCGCCCGGACGGGTGATTGTCGATCGAGTAAGCTGATATGCCTTTAAGTTGCATAATGCAAATTGCTTAAAAGACGCGGGGATGCGGGGACGGGGAGACGCGGGGATGCAATTTAGATGATTAGCTTGACCCCTCGCTTGCGCTTGAGTGGCTGGGGCTGTCTAGGCATACCATTGTATCAACGCATACATATTCGAGGTGACTTCAAAAGGGAAGAATCTCTTTCCGTATTTTCCCTTAAGTTTCTCCTCAAGGGATCGGTCGGTGGCTTAACCCGATCAAAAGGTTGTGAAAACTGACTTTTACCGATCGATTCTCAGTGATTGCTTAAGTTTCTGGCTTAAGTTGCTGCCTTTCCTGGTCGTTGGCCCAGAGTTAGCGCACAGTGGAAATGTGAGGGTTAAAGCTTCCCTTTCAAAGGCTAACGCCTCACATTTCCAGGCTTTTTCACAACTTCTGGCTTTGAGCCATCACAGGCTTCCTTGAGCTTCTAGTCTCGCTACTGCACGTCGGTAGGATGGCTCGATTTGGGTTGTGAAAAACCACATAACCACATGACTGTACTTTTGGAGAAATTCAGCTTATGGCTCCCATACGAGGGACAGATAGTTCAGACGTAATACGCGGCAGCGATGACAACGATGTAATTGAGGGATTGCTCGGAAGTGATGAAATTTTCGGGGAATTGGGAAATGACACGATTATTGCCGGTCCGGCAGATCCTGTGAGTGGCTTCACTGACGACGATCGTATTTTCGGCGATTCGTTTAGGGATGGCGCTGGCAACGATTCGATCGATGGTGGTTACGGAAACGATACTCTTTTTGGCGACAGTTTTGAGGGTAACAACGAAGGGGGTAACGATACCATCCTCGGTGGAAGGGGTAACGATCACATCAACGGTGGCGATGGCAACGATTCCCTCATCGGTGGACTGGGCGAGGATTTGATCATCGGCGGCCGTGGCAACGACATTGCCATTTACAGCGGACTATGGACTGGCAACAATGCCTCTTTTACTAGCGAGGGGGCTGTCGAAATCTCGGGTACTGTTGATGGGATTGACCGACTCAGCGGCATCGAGCAAATCAACTTCGCCAACAGGTCGTTTAAAGTTTTCACCGGAGATAACAGTAATAACACCCTCATCGCCGATCCCAACCTCTGGTCTATGCTTTTTGGGGGCAATGGTAATGATGTCCTCTTTGGTGGACTGGGCAACGATACCCTCGACGGTAGTGCTGATAACGACACCCTATTTGGCGGCACTGGCAACGACATCTTACATGGCGGCACTGGCAACGATTTCCTTGACGGTGGTTCTGGTGGAGATACAATGTCTGGTGGTATCGGCAACGATGTCTACGTTGTCGATAGTATTTCTGACACCGTTAGTGAGTTAGCTTCGCAAGGGACTGATACTGTACAATCTTCTGTCAACATTACCTTATGGGATACCGTCGAAAACCTGACCCTGACTGGTGTTGCCATCAGCGGAACGGGGAATGCTCTCAATAACGCGATCGACGGTAACAGAGCCAACAACTCCCTCTCCGGTGGCGATGGTAACGACATTGTTAACGGTAGTTTCGGGAATGACACGCTCTCTGGCGGCAAAGGAAACGATCGTCTAAGCAGTCGTGTGAGCGATGGCACCTTTGGCCCAGCCATCGTTGCTCATGACCTTTTCAACGAGACGCGCGGTTGGAGTAGCTTCAATCGCTATCCTCGCCAAGTGGCAGATGTCAATGGCGATGGAAAGGCTGATATCGTCGGTTTCGGACAAAATGCGGTTTATGTCGCCCTCGGTCAAGCCAATGGAACTTTCGGCAACGCCTTCGCCGCTCATGACCTTTTCAACGAGGTGCGTGGTTGGAGTAGCTCCGATCGCTATCCTCGCCAAGTGGCGGATGTCAATGGCGACGGACGGGCTGATATCGTCGGTTTCGGACAGACTGCCACCTTTGTCGCCCTCGGTCAAGCCAATGGCACCTTTGGCTCAGCCACCGTTGCTCATAACGGCTTCAACGAGACGCTTGGCGGTTGGAATAGCTTCGATCGCTTTCCTCGCCAGGTGGCAGATATCAATGGCGACGGACGAGCTGATATCGTCGGTTTCGGACAGAATGCGGTCTATGCCGCTCTCGGTCAAGCGAATGGAACCTTCGGTACCGCCTTCGCCGCGCATGACCTTTTCCACGAGACAGGTGGCGGTTGGAGTAGCTTCGATCGCTTTCCTCGCCAAGTGGCAGATGTTAATGGCGACGGAAAGGCTGATATCGTTGGTTTTGGACAGAATGCCACCTTTGTCGCATTGGCTGGGGTTGATGGCGATGATTTCTTAGATGGAGGAGAAGGTAACGATACCCTGGAGGGGGTTCATGGCAACGATACCCTCATAGGGGGCAGTGACAATGACCTATTAACTGGCGGTGCTGGCAACGATCTCCTGACAGGTGGTGCAGGCGCGGATAAATTCAGATTCTCGTCTAAATCAGAGGGCATTGACCTCATCAGAGATTTCAATCGGAGTCAAGGCGACAAGATTGAAATTGTCCGATCGAGTTTTGGTGCGACTTCCCTGAACCAATTCACTTATAACAGCAACACGGGTGCCTTGTTCTTCGATGCTTCACCCTCCGACAATATTGGGCCGCTTCGGTTGGCAACGATCGAGAATAGACCTGCTGGTTTCTCACCCCAACTCGACCTGGTTCTTGTCTAGCGTTTAGACACGGGTAAGGCGGAAGGAAACCCTTCTCTTTCTTCTGCCTTTTTTCAGCCTCCGTTTCAGTTCCCTTAACTCTAGCTCAAGGGTAGGGAAGACGAGGGTGCATCCCAGTTTTGCAGATGGGTCGTTTTCCGTAGTGCGTTCGCGAAGCGAGTGCTTTGCACTCACATCTTGCTCGCGAGCGAAACGATCGCACTTGCGATACAAAACTGGGATTGGTACGACACAGCTAAAATGAGGCATTAGCATTCCCCCTAAACGTTGCCAGAACGCACTTTTCAGGAATTTCTATTGCACTATTTTAGCTGTGTCGCTCCAGTAGGAGGCGTTAGGAGATTTCCAGCAAAGAATCTACCAATTCATAGGATGGGCAAAGGGTCTTACCCGTGCCCATCGTCAGCCAGAATCATGGATGGGCACGGATGCCTTTGCCCATCCTACGCAGGTATTTTATCTGTCGGAAATCTCCTTAGCGGTTAGCGTAACGCATCTCCCCATCGTATTTTTGGTGCGTTACGCCGCTAACACACCCTACCAAAGTTCTCTAGGGATACTTTTAGCAGAACAGCTTATCTATGAAAGACGTACTGAAAAAAATCTTTGAGGCTAAGAAAGCCTACGCCGATTTGCCCTTATTCCAATACATGCGCGATTCTAGCCTGTCTGAAGAAGAGCGGCTGGGATTTTATCCTTGCATGGCACACTTTATTTTGAGTTTTGGGGATATCAACAAATACATGCTGCGAGAGGAACCCACCAGTGATTCCTATCAACAGATCGTCAATCTCCACACCTATGAGGATGATCATCATTGGCCCTGGTATCTTGAGGATTTCACCAAGCTTGGGTTTGACCATCCGTGTAACCCCACTGACTGGATGCGGTTCCTCTGGGGGGATGAAACCTGTCAAAATCGAATCTTGACCTACCGATTGGCGGCGCTCATTGCAGAGGCTGATGCCGTAGAACGGATTGCGATTATTGAAGCGATCGAGGAAACGGGACAGGTTTTCTTCAGGACGATGCTGGATTTAGCCAGGGGGATTGAAACGCGACGCGGGATTAAACTGCGTTATTGTGGAGACTTTCACTTTGCTCTAGAGTCTGGGCATGCGGCTGGCAGTGACCATGCTGAGATGGCTGCAATTGAGATAGATGAGGCAACCCAAGCGCGTTGTTTTGCTTTGGTTGACGAAGTGTTCTCGTTGTTTGAGTCCTGGACGAATGAACTGCTTGACTATGCAAAAAAAGCTACATTTCTTCGTCAAACGGGCGGATGTCTCGTTTCCCAATACGCGACTCATACACTCCCATCAGACCCGCAACAAGAGCTTGAAGCCAGGACTGCTTAATGCTTTCAAGCACAACAAAAACAATCTTCTACCATAGTTCAGCATCTCCCCATCGTGTTTTCGGTGCGTTAGCTGTCGCTAACACACCCTACCATAGTTCAGTAATCGGATCGAATACTACTCCGATCGCTGAAGTGATTCACTCAATCCGTTCAAACGACTATTCAGAACAAAACCGCTAGAGTGGCTGCGTTTGTTTATGGTCTTGTTTGTTACGCGATTTCTTTGTCACCTTTTTGTATGCGATCGGATTTGTGGGCAATTTCGTCGTGCTAGCCCTCATAGGATGGGCAAAGCAAGGTGTGCCCATTCCTGTGCGTGGAGGCGATGGGCAAAGGGCGATCGCCCTTGCCCATCCTACGGAAACTACGAAATTTTGTTTGTTACCCCCACTTAAAGATTTTAGAAAATGCCATATTTTTATTGTTTCAACTCGCGTTCAACATATTTTTTAATATCAGGATATATAGCAGTATTAACGACAGCCGTAATCATGCCATACCCGATTCCAGCAGTAGTCACTAAACCGAACATTCCTGTGTATCTGCCAACCACAACTACAATCACCGCTAATATCAAGAAACTGATCCAGGTTTGCCAATGTCTGAAGGCATACTTGCGCGTACAAGTTTTCAAGATTTTTTGGCGTTGTTTAGGGGGCAGGTTTGCTAACGCAGGCATACTGTCCGCAGACCAGTAAATTTTCATCGGGAAGTTCTCCTTTCAAATTTTGGGATATTTTCTTGGCATATTTTTAGTGTGTTTTATGATTTGACTGAAGAGTTGGGTTGAAATCAGGAATGCAAAAAATCTATAAATCGATGAGTTCAGTTCAATTCAGTTTAATTCAGGAGTTCGATGGCATTGAGTTAAACATCCAACCTCCAGATCCTCGGCATTTCTAGGAATGCCAGGGATCTGAGCCAGCTTCAGGCGTGATGCCTTGAATTCAGATAAATTCAAGTATATTAGGGAATTGAGGTGTTGTTTTGTGAATCTTATAGCAGTTTTAAATTATTTGCGAGTATCGCGTCTATCGTTATGTATTTCAATATCAAAGAAGCCATTAAAGTTGCAAATCAGGTGATGCTTACTAACGTAGAACGACATCTCACCGATGTTGAGATTGCCGTACTGGCGGGAGCCTGGGAGCGTGAGGAGTATGATCAGATCGCTGCAAAGCATCAGTATGCCACCAGTTATATCAGTCAAGATGTTGCACCAAAACTGTGGAAAACCTTGTCCGACGCATTAGGGGAAAAAGTTAAGAAGAGTAACTTCAAAGAAGCCCTAAAGCGGTGTTGGGAAAAACAAAAACTTGTAGATGATCAGTCTGCTCAACCGAAAATAATCGGATCGGATCGGTTCAAACATGCCGAAAAGTTTTTACAAATTGATATATATAGAATTCAAGCAGAAGCGATAGGAAGCGATCGCTATATCGAACGCCCTCCCATCGAATCGTTATGTTATGAAACCCTCCTGCAACCCGGTTCCCTGATTCGGATTAAAGCCCCCACGCTGATGGGCAAAACATTTCTGATGAACCGTCTGCTCAGTCAGCTAGACGCGCAAAACTATCGAACCGTGAGCTTAAGTCTGGAGTTAGCTGATCGCAAAACTCACTTGACCAATCTCGATAAATTCCTGCGTTGGTTTTGTATTAACCTCAGTCGAGAACTGAGAATGCCCAATCAGTTAGAAGACTATTGGGACGAGGAAGGAATGGGCAGTAAGGTCAGTTGTACGACGTACCTGGAAGAGTATCTTTTGGCAGAGAGCGATCGTCCCCTTGTCATTTGCCTGGATGATGTTGATCTGCTCTTTGCTTATCCAGAAATTTACGAAGATGTGTTTGGTTTACTGCGATCCTGGTATGAGAAGGCGCGTAGTCGGCAGAACTGGAAGAAACTGCGGTTAGTGATTGTCCATGCAACGGATGTGTATATTCAACTGAATCTGCATCAATCTCCTTTCAATGTGGGTTTACCGATCGAATTACCAGAGTTCACTCTTGAGCAGGGAAAAGCGTTTGCTAAACAACATGGATTAGACGATACCGAAATCGTAGAACCCCTGGTGAACTTGCTAGGTGGACATCCTTATTTGCTCGAACAAGCCTTCTCCCACTTAAAAATTCACCCGGATCTATCCCTACCCAAATTCCTGACTACTGCTCCAACGGATGCGGGGATTTATGCCAATCATTTGCGTCAATCCTGGCTAACCTTACAACAACAACCCGCGTTATATGCAGCATTAAAAACCGTGATGGTTGCAAATAAGCCTGTCCAGTTGGAACCGATTCAAGCTTACCAATTACAGCGAATGGGGTTGATCATGCTGTCTGGAAATCAGGCTGTCCCTCGCTGCGATTTATATCGGCAATATTTCCAAAGCCGTCCGCAAGAGGAGGAATGAGCGGAGAACTCAATGCCCGTTACCCGTATCAACCTGGTGGCAGTTTGCCGCCCGATGCTCCCACCTATGTAATGCGACAAGCCGATCGCGATCTGTACAACGCATTATTAGCAGGGGACTATTGCTATGTTTTGAATGCGCGTCAGATGGGTAAATCATCTCTTCGTGTTCGCACAATGGAACGTTTACGAGGACAAGGGATCACCTGTGCAGAGATTGAGTTATCGGGTATTGGGAGTCAGCAGATCACGGCTCCGCAATGGTATGGCGGGATCATCCAGGAATTGATCAGTGGGTTTGCCTTGCAGGTGAATCGACGTGCCTGGTTGCGCGATCATGACGATCTCTCACCCGTGCAACAGTTGGGAGAATTTATTGATCAGGTGTTATTGGCGCAAATTGCTCAACCCCTGGTCATTTTTATTGATGAAATTGATAGTGTACGCGGTTTAAATTTCCCCACGGATGAGTTTTTTGCCTTGATTCGCCACTGTTATGAAAAGCGATCGACTCGACCAAACTATCGACGGCTCAGCTTCGTGATGCTGGGTGTGGCAACGCCGTCAGATTTAATCCACGATGAACATGTAACCCCGTTTAATATTGGTCGAGCGATCGAACTGCAAGGGTTTCAATTCCATGAATGTTTGGCGTTGGCAAAGGGCTTAGACGGGAAGGTGAGTCATCCGCAAGCGGTGCTACGAGCCGTGTTGCATTGGACAAGTGGACAACCATTTTTGACCCAGAAACTGTGCTGGATCATTGCCGCAAGAGAGCCGCACATTGCTATCGGAGCAGAGGAATCCCACGTTGCAGAACTCGTGCGATCGCGCCTGATTGACCATTGGGAAGCCCAGGACGAACCTGAACATTTACGAACCATCCGCGATCGCCTCTTGAGACACTCGGCTCGTTCAGCCACCCTGCTGCGTCTCTATCAACGGATTTTGAACCGAGGAAAGCTCATGGCAACGAATGCTCCAGAGCATTTAGAGCTACGACTGTCTGGCTTGGTGAGGAAACAAGGGAATCATTTCGTGGTGAATAACCGGATTTATCAGGCCGTCTTCAACTCAACCTGGGTTGCCCATGAACTGCACAGGCTCCAATCAGACGCTGCCTATATTCCGAGATGGATTCCTTGGCTGACGAGTGTGGGAGTCGCTGCTGTTATATTGGGGGTGCGATCGCTCAGTCTTTTGCAACCCTTTGAACTGGCGGCATTTGACCAACTGATGCGGCAACGTCCCCCAGAACCCGCTGACGATCGAATTTTAATCATCACCATCCGGGAAGCCGATATTCAGTACCAAGATCGGCTCGGCATGGAACGCAAGGGATCTCTGTCTGATCAAGCCCTGGCTCAACTGCTGCAAAAGCTAGCGCCTCACCCACCAAAAGTCATTGGTTTAGATGTCTTTCACGATTTTGCATTTACGCCAGATCTCGCTGCCCAGATCTCGCACAATCAACGGTTTATTGCCACCTGCGAAATTGCCCAAACGATCGAGCGACCCACCAGTATCGCGGCTCCACCGGGAATTCCCAAAGAACGGCTTGGCTTTGCTGACTTTCCGTTGGATTCTGGGTATGTGATCCGCCGTCAGTTGTTGGCGATACCCTCACTTCCAGAATGTCCTACCAGTCAGTCTTTCAGCCTGGGGATTGTGTTGAATTATTTATCTCAAGATCTCAAGAAATCGCCCACTGGAGCCATACAAATTGCCGAAACCGTATTTCCCAAATTGACTGCCAATGCCGGTGGATATCATCTCCCCAACAATCTGGCAGCCGGATATCAAACGTTGATTAATTATCGTTCGACAAGTCCCCAACAAGTCTCTCTTCAGGACATCCTCAGCGGTTCATTCGATCAACAATTGTCCAGTTTAGTGCGCGATCGAATTATCCTGATTGGCACAGCAAATGATAAAGATTTACACTTTACGCCGTATACATCTGGAACAACCTCACAAGACGCATCGGGGGTCATTATCCATGCTCAAATGATCAGTCAAATGATCAGTGCTGTGTTGGATGAAAGACCGTTGATCTGGTGGTTGCCAGAGTGGGGCGAGTGGATTTGGATTGCAGGTTGGTCATTGCTCGGAGGGGCTTTGACATGGCAATGGTATCGAACCAAAGCCTCCTTCAAAAGACCTTACCTGAGCTTTGGGCTGATTCTGGGTGGTACATTGGGCAGTCTCTACGGACTGTGTCTTATGGTCTTGCTGAGCGGAGGATGGCTGCCTCTGGTTCCTTCTGCCTTGACTTTGATGGCATCCAGTGGGGGGATGATGGCGATCGTCAATCATCGAAAGATGAATGACGAATGAACGAAAGATGAACGACACCTCACACCTCACACCTACCGTGTATACACAAATAGTCGGATCTAGCTCAATCCTTACCAAACCGCCCCTAACCCCCAATTCTGGGGGAACCGAACCTCTCAAAGTCCCGCAGAATTGGGGGATTTAGGGGGCAAGACCACGTTCAATCTCAAACCGATCGACTGGCGTATACACCGTAGCACCTAACACGTATGACGCAATATCTGGAATCTAGTGACATACTCCCGACGAGGCATGCTACGCATACAGCGCGGGCTTCTCAGTGACCCCTGGTATCCCATCGGGCGTAGCCTGAGCTTTAAGAACGGAATGCCCTACCGCTCTATGTTTAATGTTGATTGCCGCATTGTGGTCACGGTTGAGTTCACATCCGCAATTGGGGCAGGAATGCCACCTGTCTTGGATTTTCTTGGGAACTTTGTGTCCACAAGTTGAGCAGTCCTGACTGGTGCCGTTGGGATTCACCGCAATCGTTAGCAACCCGGCTCTTTCAGCCTTGATTGAGAGAATTTGCAGGAATTGACCCCATCCAGCATCCTGGGTAGACTTTGCCATTCGACTTCTGGCAATGCCCTTGATATTGAGCGCTTCATGCCCAATATGCTTTCCTTTATTGAGCAGCTTTTTAGCCGTCTTGTAGTGAAAGTCTTTGCGTTGATTGGCAACTTTGAGATGCGCTTTAGCGACTCGTTTAATCGCCTTTCTACGGCGATTAGAACCCTTCTTTTTGCGAGACAGGGAACGTTGCCGCCGTTTCAGGTTCTTTTCGGCTTTCCGATAGGGTTGCGGGATATCAACCGCTTCCCCGTCATCTGTGACCAGGAAAGACTTCAACCCGACATCAATCCCGATAGTGTTAGCCATCACGGGTAATTCGGGCATCAGGACGGGCACCGACACATCTTGCAATGACAAGGTTACGTAGTAGCCGTCAGCTTTTTTGGTGATGGTGGCGGTCTTGATTTTGAATCCTGACGGGATGGGACGATGCAAAATTAGCTTCAACTGACCCAGCTTAGGCAGTTGAATGAACTTCCCGTCAATATGCTCTGGTTTTACGGGGTCAGGGAACGACAGAGAGCGGTAACGTCCTTGCCCCTTAAAACGAGGTTTGCCACTCCGCTTGCCGGTACTATCGCCCTTGAGCCAGCGTTCAAAAGTCTGATCAACCCGTGAGATCACATCCTGCAAGGTATGCGAAGGTAGATCTTTGTACTCGGGAAACAACTGCTTTGAGTTGACTAGATCCCGCTTCTGAGAATAGAAGTCAGGCTTATCCTTCAACTCTGGAAGATAGCAAATCAGTGGGCAAGCATTGACATCACAGCGATTTTGCTCCCACCAGTCGAACCGTTCACCCAGGCGATAATTGTATTGACGACGGCAAAGCTCTAACCACTCGTCAATGGTGGCTTGCTGTCCAGTTGTCAGACGTAATCGGTACTGGTAAGCGGTTCTCATATGAGCGGCATCGATTTATGCTACACTGATTATAGCAAATGCATCCGAAAGTGGCGATGAAAAACGATTTTGTTTCTAGTGGCAGATCTGTGTCTGACATGAAAGCGCACTTGGTCTTAACCACCAAGTATCGCCGTAAAGCTTTTACTGGCGAGATGTTAACCCGCCTGCATGAGATCCTCTCTGACCTCTGCCAGAAATGGGATTGCAAGCTGATTGAATTCAATGGCGAGGCAGACCATGTTCACCTGCTGTTTCAGTACTACCCGCAGATGGACTTAGCCAAATTCGTGAACAACATCAAGTCTGTTTCAAGTCGCCGGATCCGAGGTGAATTCGCCGAACACGTCAATAATTTTTACTGGAAAGACGTTCTGTGGAACGAATCATACTTCATCGCGTCTTGCGGCGGAGTCACCGTATCCGTTTTGCGCCAATACATCGAAAGTCAGAACTCCCCCGCCTAGCACCATAGGAGAGTGCTCGTTTCCTCCATCCCCCCTTCCCTCGCCTACGGCATTGGTCAGGGGAGTGTCGTCAACTCGCTCGCATTCTTCCCGACGCTCACCCTACGGGTAGAGCGCGGGGCTGCTGCTGCAAAAGCTCAATTTGCCTGAAGTCCTTAATCACGTGGTCGGCTCTATGAAGATGTATCTTAGTTTATGACCAAACCAACAGAGTTTCTCTAACACTGGCATCCTTCTAGGAATGCTGCTCTCAACGCTTGCCCTCTTG
>JAAUSF010000190.1 GCA_012033255.1 Cyanobacteria bacterium RU_5_0 | reverse complement strand
TTCATTAACGACTTGATTTGCTTGATCCAGAGTCCATCCATTTAGTCGATCGACTAAATTTGAGGGATTTGGTCACAATCTCGATTCGGGTCAATCCCAGTGAGCGTGTCTGGGAGGGCAACATTGCACAGGAGCGGTGACTCTTCTCCAGTCAGTTGTGTGATTTGCAAATTTTGGGTGTTCCGCAAATCAGTAGCCAGCAAAATGCTGTTGGTAAGGAAGGCGTTGCTGAGGTCGGCGGCGCGGAGGTTGGTGTCGCTGAGGTCGGCGGAGTTGAGGTCGGCGGAGCTGAGGTCGGCGTAGCGGAGGTAGGCGAAGCGGAGGTTGGCGTAGCGGAGGTCGGCGTAGCGGAGGTCGGCGGCGCGGAGGTCGGCGATGCTGAGGTCGGCTTTTGCTAAAGGCGCTCGATAAAGAGAACGGCAATTTCCAAACAGACGTTCTGCCAGGTAGGGCAGTAGCAATCCAATAGGTAGCGGTGCGTCACATCCCTGCACTAACGCTTCAACGGCTTGTTTCTCCTCATATTTTCCTGCTTGTTCCAATCGAGCATAATCGGCTTTGACGCTGTCTTCCCGTAGATTGTGCTCGACCACGCCCACCACAACCAACGCTGGAATGATCAACCAGCTAGCGGTTTTGACTCGATTCCAGCGGCGGTGTCTGAGGCTTTGCTGAATGAACATTCTGGCAGAGTCAGAGAGCGGAAAGGTTTCGCGCTGCTGTTTTTCAAAGTGAATGGCTTCGGTTAGCGGTAGCCCTTGCAACAGATACCCCGATTTCCGTCCCTGGTCACGCCATGCGATCGCACTGGCTTCAATCTTGCGCTGTTGGCGCAGCCGATCGCGGTTTTGTTCAATCCAGTGCCGCAGCCGGTTCCAGTGGCGGATCAGGGCTTCATGGGCGACATCCACGATCGCCCTCCGTTCTGATTTGTCTCCCTTACTGACGACTTCACTGGTGACTAAGAGCCGATGCTCTGGGCTGGAGAGGCGATCGATCACGGTTTGCACCTGGGCGGCCGGATGTTGGGGTTCGGCAACTAAATCCGCCTGAAAGACGCGCCGCCGAGTATCTTCTGTTCCTTCGCCCAATTGGGTGAGCTGCTGAAAAATGTGCTGCACCGTTCGCTGTTCTGCGGGTGCAAAGCTGTGGTAGATCGCGGTGGCACGCTGGTCTAGGGTGCCATTAATGCCGCCCAGAGCTTGATAGGTAGACAAGGTAAGCTGGTTTCCCTGACGCTGTTGCCAGAGTTGCTTCAGGGTATATTGCAACAACGGCAGGCTTCCCGGCGCTCCGGCAATATCGTTGAGAATTTGCGTCACCAGTGCCGGTTCGATCGCCAGTCCCACTTGTTCCGCAGGCTGACCGATCGCCGCTCTCAGTTCCTCTGGTTCCATCGGCAGCACAGGGATCAGGTGTTGCTGAATCTGCTGGGCTAAGCCGCTATAGGGTTGCTCGAAGCATTTACCCACAAAATCGGCACGCATGGCGATGATCAGACAGAGCTTATCCTCCGTGTTCGATAACGCCCCCATCAAACACGCGAAGAACTGTTCCCGCTCCTCGATGCTGTCACAGCGAGTGAACACTTCCTCAAACTGATCGATCACTAACATCACACGCGGAGCCGTAGACGCTTGCACCAATCGCTGCAACCCGGATGCTCCTTGATTGAGCAGCCCAGTCGCACGACCCAACGCTTCAGCCCGATCGAGATCCGAGAGTCCTTCATCGACAAAGGCCAGCGCCAGGTTTTGCATCGGTTGGCGATCGGGACGAGTCATCCGAATTCGCCAGCGATCGCTGCCCGCAATCCGCCGTCCCAGTTGTAGTTGATGCAATAGCCCTGCCCGCAGCACTGAAGACTTGCCATTCCCTGATGCCCCCACCAGTGCCAGGAAGTTGTGGGTGCGGACATGATCAAGCAGTTGCCCAATCAGCGATCGCGTCCAAAGAAGTATTTGGGGTCTTCGTCATTGCAATCGAAAAACTCCAGCCCCTTATAGGGACAGATGCCACTGTCTGTTTGGCTGTGATCGGTGGATTGAGCCGAGACTTGCCAGGTGCGCGTCAGGTTAATCGCCTCCCCAAAGTTGGTACAGACTGGAGTTTGTAACTCGCCTTTGAGTGCCTGGTTGATGTAATCGACTAACGCGAAGGTATCAATCCAGCGTCCGGGTAAGCGATTGGGATCTAACCCGTCCAGCAAGGCTTTGGTCAGGACGCTATAAGAGCTATTCAGGTCTTCCCAGGAGCTTTCAAAGTCTCGCGAGGAAGCCACAAAACAGCGATCGCGACTTTCACCATGTCCGGGGTTCGCGGCTGCCACATTCACGAGTAACGATCCACTGTGGCAGCAATCCAGCCAAATGATTTGCTGTTTCACGGGGCTTCCAGATAAAAGCCACTGCAACCAGTGGAGCGAGATTCCAGAACGCGGGTGACGCGGATCGGTATCGCTGGTCGCTAGATAGCCTTTGTCAAATCCCTTGCTATCAGGAATGCCATGTCCAGAGAAATAAAACAGAGCCGTTTCCGGTGCTTGTTGGCTTTTGGGCAAGAAGAGTTGTTCTAAAGCCTGCTCTAGTTGGATCTGAGAAACGGGAAGCTTTTTAGCAACGACAGGCTTCTGCGTACTGCGATCGATCGCTTCTGGGAGTCGTTGGATTTTGTGGAAATCGCCATCCTGGGCTAACCGTTGGGCGATCGCCTCTGCGTCCACAGCCGGAGCAGATAGTGACGGCAGATGGGTGTAGGTGTTGATTCCAACAACCAGGACATCTCGACTCATGGTGGAGTGGGGCTAGGATTCTATTTAACAGTAGATTACAGTGACGACCTTAGCCTTTCCGTATTGTTACAATCCGCTCCACCTCCAACCGATTCAACTAGATAACACCACTGACTTACCATGCCAGCCGCGCCCTTTGCCCCTCCGACAGCTTATTCAGTGAAGCGAGCTGCGTTTCAAGTGAAGCGGAGTTCATTTATAATGAGTCTGACTGAGCCGTCAGTGAAGCTGACTTCTCCATCCAGGAGACTAGCTTCATTTCAAGCTGAGTTGGCTTCACTCCAAATGAAGCTGGGCTACTTTTCATTGCAGTTCACTTCATTGAGTACTCGTCAGCAAGCTGGGCTAGTGTCTGCTCAATTGAAGGGCGAAGTTGAGGATTTCGGCGAATCAGGCGTTTGAAAGCACGTAGAGATTTTGGTGTCCAAGCAATTGCTCTCAATTGTCCAACTCCGCCAAGAAATCGGCAACGGTTCCAAACTGGACATTTCCCTGAGCATATTCCTGACGAGCCTCAGCAACTTCCTGGATCAGAGCTTTTTGCCGACGGTATGCCAACCGTTTATGCAAAACATCCAAAACCATTTCCTGATCTTCTGGAGGCAATGCTTCTACAGCGTCGATCGCTTGCTGAAATGCGGAAGTTTGATTGGTCATAACTTGAACGTCATTCTAAAGATAGAGAAACCTAGCCCTTTGAGTTTATCCTAGCTCTTGGGCTGTGAATGCTTCACTCCTCCACCCCTCTAATTCTCGTAGCGGTGGATCAATCGCCCATTGCATTTCCCTACTTGCCTGTTGTGTTTCCTTGATCGCTGACTGTAGTGGAATGATTGCTAGCGGCCGACTTGCAAGCGAGGCTCACTCCACAATAGACAAGAGGTAGAGTAGATCCTGTAGGTTTGCTAGCGAGGTACCACAATGCCATCTCCTTTCCCAGGCATAGACCCTTATCTGGAACACTCGTACTGAGCAGAGGTTATATGAGCAATCTTGATCAAGATCTGGAGTTACCAGCAGAGTTAGAGTTGAAGGTTCGTCCACGAGAGACTGAAACCGTTTCAATTCGGATTCCTAAAGATACGCTGGAATCGCTTAAACAGATGGCAGCCCAGCGAGATATGCCACTGGGAGCGTTACTCAAATTTTATATTGGCAAAGGCCTGCGTCAAGATTTAAGCCAACAGTTTGTCAATCAAGGGCTGGATTCAACTTTCCCTGCCGATTAGTCTCAACTTCAGTGACAAGCCAATGATGCAGACCCGATCGTCGATTTGCAGCGGTTACTGGGTGAGGTGTATGACCAGGCGGGATACGATTTACGGGTGAACTATACGCGATCGGTCATGCCGCCATTGCCGGAGGCAGAAGCCAGGTGGGTTGATGCATTACTGCGAGAGCATGGATTGAGGGCATCGTAGCCATTAAGAGCGTAGAATCAAAGCATGGACATCACATATCGCTTAGAGGGATTTGAGTTTGAATGGGATGAAACCAAAGCTCGAAGCAATGTTGAGAAACACGGAGTGACGTTTGAAGAGGCAGCAGAGGTTTTCCTAGATCCCTTCTACATCGTTGGTGATGCGTCAGCAAATCGTGAAGAACGAGAATTTGCTTTAGAAATGAGTGAAATTCTGGGTTTATCTGAACAAGAAGCGAAGTCCCGAAGGACTCGTGGACTGGGAAACAACGCTCCCATTAAAACCAGCCGATCGTATGCCGAAATCTTTCGACAAAATGTGTTCACCTTCACCAACAGTGTCTTAATCGGGATTGGTGCAATACTTGTGCTATTGGGGCGACCCGGAGACGCGATCGTCAGCGTTGGTGTGATGATGCTAAATGTTGTGATTGGCGTGATTCAGGAAAGTCGCAGTAAGTATCAACTCGATAAAATTACGCTGCTAACTCGTCCCACAGTGACAGTAGTACGGGATGGCAGCAAGCGATCGGTTGACCCCAGTGAAATTGTACGAGGCGATGTGTTGTTAGCTTCCGCAGGTGATCAAGTCGTGGTGGATGGCGTGATCATCGGGGATGGGCAAATGGAAGTAGACGAATCGCTGCTCACGGGTGAGTCAGATTTGACTCCAAAGCAAACAGGCGATCGGGTTTATTCGGGTAGTTTCTGCGTCACAGGTAGCGCGTTCTACGAAGCACAAAAAGTGGGGAAAGATAGTTTTGCCAATCAATTAACCGCGAGTGCCCGTACATTCCGTCAAATCCTTACCCCGTTGCAGCAAGAAATTAATCTTGTAATCCGACTTTTGATTGGGCTAGTGAGTTATTTTCTAGGCTTGTTGGCACTGATTGCATCACTAAAGAATATTCCCATCGTGGAAAGTGTGCAGATGGCAGCCGTAGTTGCAGGATTGATTCCGATCGGGCTGATTTTCATGATCACGGTAGCCTATGCGCTTGGTGCATTACGAATGGTCAAAATGGGAGCACTCGTACAGCAGATGAATGCGATCGAATCGCTCAGTAATGTGGATGTTCTATGTTTAGACAAAACAGGCACGATTACCGCCAACCGCATCACCTTAGAGAGGGTACATCCGATCGATATGCCAATGGTTGAATTAACTCGATTATTAGGCATCTATGCGGCTAGTACAACAGCAGGAAATCGCACGAGTGAAGCGATCGCCCACGCTTATCCAGAATCAGCACATCCCGTTTGGGAAGAAATTATGTTTTCATCCGATCGCAAATGGAGCGCACTTACTTTTGATCAGCCTGATGTACAGGGAATGTATCTCTTAGGCGCACCTGAAATTCTTCAGTCTGTTGTGCTATTAAATCCAGAATTGCAAACACAGATTGATCAATGGACAGCAAGCGGATTGCGAGTTCTTCTGTTTGCTCATCAACCTGAAGTTCGATCGCTACATGATTCAGATAGAATGCCGCAATTACCATCACAACTAACACCAATTGGGATGATTAGCTTTCGAGATGAATTGCGACCTAGAGCCAGAGAAATTCTACATGGATTTGTGAACGCTGGAATTCAACTTAAGATTATCTCAGGTGATCATCCAGGTACCGTAGCGGCAATTGCTAAACAAGTTGGACTAGATCCAGATCTAAGAACAGTTTCTGGAATAGAATTAGCCGCGATGGATGATCTTCAATTCACACAAATTGCTGAGGAGGTAACAATTTTTGGTCGAATTACCCCTCAAGACAAAGCACGATTGGTGGAAGTATTGCGATCGCAAGGGCATTACGTTGCAATGATTGGAGATGGCGTGAATGATGTCATGTCACTGAAAGCCGCGCAGCTTGGAATCGCGATGCAGAGTGGCAGTGCAGCCACTCGTGGTGTAGCAGATATGGTGTTACTAAATGATTCATTTGCAGCGTTATTACCTGCTGTCGAAGAAGGACAACGGATCATTAACGGAATGAAAAATGTATTGCGACTATTTCTTGTTCGCATTCTACATATGTCTTTGTTGATTAATTCTGCGGCGGCGGCTGGAGTTGACTTTCCGTTTGTGCCCAAAAACAGTTCGCTGCTACTGTTTCTCACCGTAGGAATTCCACCATTTGCACTAGCGGCTTGGGCGCGTCCGGGTCGAAGTTCGCCGGGATTAGTGCGATCGGTCTTACATTTCGTGTTACCTGCCGCGTTGATGATGTTTCTGCTGACAACAACCGTATACATCGGCTATCTGCTTCAAACGGGTGAGCAAGCGATCGCCCAAAGTGCCCTTGTGACGGTGGCAATCATGGCAGGATTATTGCTGTTACCCTTTGTAGAACCCCCTACAAAATTTTGGGTGGGAGGTGCCCCGTTCAGTGGTGATTGGAAGCCAACACTATTGGCGATCGGATTGTTAGCCATATACGCAATCATTCTGGCGATTCCACCCGTTCGCACGTTCTTTGATTTAGTTTTGCTTGATAAACAGGATTATGTGCTGTTGGCAGGAATTGTCGTGATATGGGGATTGATTTTGCGGCTAATCTGGCGAAACCGATGGGTCGATCGATTTTTGGATATTGATTTGCGATTGCCATAGATAGACTTGCTCATGGTAAGAGCGAACAGCGTTTCGCCTCTACGAGAATGTATTGCCATAGTCATATTGGTTAGGACATTTTTGTGGGGCAGCTTCGCTGCCCCACAAAAATGTCGCATGTCCTAACCTAACTGACTACGGCCATATTGTCTATAAAAAATGAATGGGTATAATTGGCTAAACGAAAAAGTGCGTCAGAAAGCTAACGCACTAAACGACCTACTTATGCAAGAATTTGGCAGATGACACCCTGCGTAGGATGGGTAACTTGTAAAATGACTGTTCAGAAACTGAGCGTATAGGCTGGTACCGTTGTTGCCTCGCTGATTCTGTCTTGCTCGGGTAATGGGGCGGACTCTTGCAGGAAAATAGGAGGTTCCGTAACAGGTAACCCGATCGCCGGAGTTTCCAGATCAGCTGTGAGCGGTCTGCCAGACGTTTGAGCAGAAACCGGCTTCACAGATAGATCAGATGCTTTTGTCCATTCCAAATCCTGGTAGAGGTCAAGCACTACTTCTGGCGACTCTACAGGCACCTCCGAGGGCAAATCCATCGATCGGGAAGCTGGATCGTAAGCGGGAGACAGGCTTGGATCAGTGCTGACAGGAATTGCCATCGCGATTCCCATATCCGATGGACTAGCCGCGATCAGTTGCAGCAGCGAGTCATCTGACTCAATGAGCTTGCTCATGGCAAGTTGCAATAACTCCTGAGCCGGAAGACTGTTATAGAGAAGGGTTCCCTGCATCGCTTCCAGGGCAGCTACGACTCCCTGCCAGTTTCCTGCATCTTTAGCGGCGATCGCCCGACTATATAATGAGGCTTGCTGATTCCAGCGTTCTCGCATTTCAGATGCCCGATCATATCGTTCGCTCGTGATGGGAATCCCCTCTAGCATTGCCAATGCTGTTGCAACATCGCCTTGTTGACAGCGTTCAGTCGCCAGTTGAAATAATTCCTGTGACCAGGTTTCTAACAGTCTTTCGGCTAAGGCATAATGTTGACTGTTCGTAGGAATCCCACTCACTGTCGCAATTGCGTCTGCTAATCGATCGCTATTCGCAGCGGCTTGCCCCTGCTCTAGGACATTACTATACATTGCTTCGATATCGTTGGGCAGCCGAGATTGGCTGTCACCTTGCTGGAATGGGAGAAAGTTCGGAGCGTTACTGATTACAGAGGTAAGTCGTGACTGTGAGCAATCTCCTTGTGCTTGGTTAGCATCTTCGGGAGTTTGCGGGGGAGTCGCTGTATCATTTGTACATTCATCAACGCCAAGTTCCGAGGTGGAAGGCTGCGTCAAACCGTAAATCGCCATTGCGGAGAGAACTGCTCCGCTACCTAATACCCAACGGTTCATAGCTAATGACAAGACTAACAACAGTGTTTAAGACAACTGCCCCTGAAAACGCCAATCTGCTGATCGTTTCAATTTAACTTAGCGCACATATCAGAAGGTTGCAATAGCCAGTAAGGTAACACCGTTACATTCTAACCATAAACTATGACAATCTGACAAGTCCTACGTTAACTGGAACCATAGATTTCTTCTGGTTCTAATTATGAACGATCGAAACTGGACTGGTGGCTAGACTAACACCCATTAACCGTGGGACTGCATCCTTTGTCAAAGTTAGAACCATTTTCCGGATTGGTTCTAATTAACTAGAACAATTAGACGGCTACGATATATTGTATGTGCGAATTCATGCGGTGCTATTCCTCAAGGCGTTTTTTCACAGACTTTTCATAAAACTGGCACGATCAACAAGATGATTTCAATGGGTGACTGTGTTTAATTCAGCAGGGTAAATCTCGTCATCACGAAAGCGCCTGTGTGGTGCAGGAGTGAGTCTTCGCGCTCAGGGTTTAGGAATATAGTATGACGGATTGTTTGAAAATAGGAAATCATTTGCTGGATAATGGGCAACTGATTTCGGCACTCGTTCGATACAAAATCCTAGAAACGCTCGTGGGGCAGGTATTGCTGGATGATGTTCTTCAGCAAGTGCCTCTAACGCAGCAGGAATTATTCTATGCGCTGGTTGGCGGAGCAAATGATGCTTCAATACCAGAAGATTTCAATGCGTTTCTAGCGCAGTGGTGCCAACGCCAGGGAGTGACGCCAGAGTATCTTAATAGAGTACTCCTCCGAGATCTACGAGTTGAAAAATTTAAGCAACTTTATTTTGGGAGCCAGGTAGAATCAGAGTTTCTACGTGCCAAATCAGACTTTGATCAAGTGGAATTTTCACTGGTTCAATTAACTGATTTGTCGTTAGCCCAGGAGTTATACTTTCATCTTCGCGATGATGGGGCAGATTTTTCGCGATTAGCTCAGCAATATTCGTTAGGGAATGAACGGCAGACGGGCGGATGGATTGGTCCAGTGGCAATGTCTACGCTTCCGGTTGAGGTAGCGACGCTGTTTCGGGGTGGGCAAGCGGGAGTGGTGTATGGTCCGGTGCCCGTTGCCGATCGCTTCTGGCTGATTCGGTTAGAGCGATTGATGGCTGCACGGTTGACTGAGGCGACTCGCGCCAGTTTGATGAATCAACTCTATCGTCAGTGGCTCGTCAGTCTCAGGTGAAATCGGTTATTGCTACACCGGGAGCGGTTGCTGTACAACCCATGGCCTTACCAGAGGC
>JAAUSF010000189.1 GCA_012033255.1 Cyanobacteria bacterium RU_5_0 | reverse complement strand
TATGAGTCTCAATTTTATTGATCACTTTAGGAATATTAAAACGAACTCTTTCTTCACCCGGAGCGGCTCCTAGATCAAGTAAATTTTAGCTAGAGCTAAGACCTTACGACAAAAGCCAAAAAAATGAGGCGATCGTGAAGCGAAAATATTCAGCCTTAGCGAATTCTCTTCCGTAATTTCAAAATTAATCGTTGCACTTGACCAATTTTCTAGAAAAATAGGATAGGGGGAAATAATCAAATCCTCTCCTTGAATGCCCAAAAAGTAGCGAAAGTAAGGTCTTGGCTGAGTTGCATTCACATAGAGCTTTTGCACTAATCTTGCGATCTCTGGATTAGGCGACTCTGATAGTTTTTGTAAGTGAGGCTGTAACTCAAAATACGAGATCCAATAGTTTCCTGCTTGTCTCAATTGCTCCACTAACTTATTCATCCAGTTTGCATCTAAGAAACGAAGCCGTTCTTCACTAGAAGACCATAGTTGAGTGATTAATTCAAGACAAGCATAAAAATGAGGATGCCGATGAGAAATACTAACTGTGTTGACGATCGAATGGTAAGATTGCATCTCTTCAGGACTCGTGAAGGATAATCTGAGATCGATATGTAAATTATCATTTGCATTAACAAATTGAACTTCCAATTGCTCGTCTACCGCAGTAGAGACTAAATCGGTTTGCGTCACGGAACCAAAACTAATTTCTAGTAATTTTTTTAGAGAAATTCTTGTTAAGCGAAAGTGCTTAAATTCTTCGTCTTGAAATAGCTCATATAAACTCATAAAGCGAAAAAGGGTAGCTGCCCTTTCCCACCTTCCCTGTTGCTTCAAGAGTGGATAAGTAAAACTGTAGAGCATCCCTAACAATTCAAGCGCAACTGCATCAGCTAGCTTAAGTCGAGGGTAAAGCCTTGTATTCAATTGAGAAGAAGAAAAAATTAAAAGACTTTTATCAGGTGTGTCTGCTTGCAAAAACTCAATGATTACGTCTTCACAAGCTTGAAATTCCTGCGGAAATAAATCTTTAACACGAGGCTCTAAATATTTAGAAGGAATAGAAGTTTTTCCTTGGATGCTTAAGATCATTAAACTGTTTTGTATGACTTCAGGTAGAGGATAATCAAATGCTTGGTAATACTCATATTCAGAAATAACATGCAAAAGAATCAAATAAGCTAACTGCTTTGGCTGAAGCAGAAATAAGCTTATATTTTCAGAATTTTTGATAGCGATCGTGTGATTTTCGGGATGGAACTCTAGTCTCACTCGAACGAATGCTGACAATTGTTTGAATGTTTCAGGATTGACGATCGAATCTAAGATTATAGGGAAAAAACTAAGCGGCTGAGACTGCTCGGCAAATTGAGCAAATAAACTATCTGTGTGTTCATTTTCAAGCTGTTCTCTAAGTTTTGACTCAAGCAGTTTAGCGATCGCCCGATAAACCTTAGCCTCAGATAATCGAACATAAGCTTGGGAGTTCTCCTTTGCTTTAGAAGAGAACTGAACATCTAAAATTGGTTTTACCCTTACTCTTCCACCACTAGGATTAATTCCTTGCAATAAAAACGAGTTGCCAGTCGGAATAATTCGGATATCCCGAAAATTTCGGAAAAGTTGAATTTTACTCGTTCCTAAGATTGGTTCTAATTCTTGTCTCTCAAGTTGAGTAATTTGTTGAATAATTGGAAGTTTTCCAAATAAAGTATTGGGTTGCAACCAGATGAAGCGACTTTTTTCAGGATCGGCGGTGCTGAACCGAGTAGAAGCAGATTGCCGACGACTGCGACCCATAGGGATATCCTGGGAAAAGCAAAAGGAGGTTCAGCCAATTTTTGCACAGAATATGTGCGCTCACCTCCCCTCTAAACTCTACCGTACTTCACCAAACCACATTCAATTGCCACATCGGTGCCTAACAATCAAACTGCTTTGCCGCCTGAACCGGAGACAGATGTTTCACCTTTGAAAAAACCCCCTCTTCACCTTGAAACCATGATACAAAACACGACATACAAAAAAGGTGGCAATGCCCACCCTACCAGTTCTCAAAACAAAATTATTGATATCCGACTAGTAGTCTGTCATTTTTGTTTTGCGGGGTGCAGGGGTTTCACCCTGCGTGGGGGCAACACCCCCACCCCCCCATTACCCATCAAATCTGGCTTGACAAAGCACTAGTCTTCGATCGCATACGTTGCCGTAATCTGCGTTGTGACGCTCACTTCAGGGGGGAATGTCGGATCGAAGGGATAGCCGCCATACTGGTTGATTAGCGTGGTCACACTCTCAGCACTCGGACAAATGGCAGAATACGTGTATCCCCAGGTTGAGTAATCTGAGAGTGAGAGAACATCACCAACTCCAACGCCAGCGATCTCCGCTAAAGCTGTTGCCCGTTGTTGGGCATCTGTCATAGCAGAGCGACGGGCCTCATTTTCCACACCAGAGCATTCATTAAGAGTGTAGATAGCGTTTGCTCCACTGGGTGAGAATCGAGCATCTTCAGCAACAGCATCATTGATTGTGCTGACAATTTCCCGCATCCGTTCGGTGGTCGGCTGAGCAATATTGATCCGGAGTCGGATACCACCGTAGTAAGCCGGGTCAGCAAATACATCAATGTCGCTGGCAGGAACGCCGATCGCTGTCAACGCATCCACAGCAAACTGAAAATCACTTGCTTGGGCAGTGGGTGGAGGGGGCGGAGGTTGGCTCGGATCGTATTCGTAGACAGGTGCCGCATAGAGATAATAAAACATCTGCAAAATTGCCTGATCTGCCGGAACACTGGCTTGTCCTTGTCCTGTTACTGTGATGCTGCGCTGGTCGCTAACAACAGTAGTAGAGGGTGGATAAAACTGAGCAAGTTGAATTTCTTTTGACGGTTGCTCGGTCTGTGCTGAAGCGTCTTCGGATAAAGAATCAGGAGCCGCTTGGCTAACTGACGGGAAGACTCCCCAAAGCCCGATCGATAGCCCAACTAAAGTGAGGGCAGACGCAAAGATATTGCTTCGTGACATAAGTTTCTCTCAGCTTACTATTAGTTTGAATAGTGCTGTTTAATCAGATGCCTCTTGGAGCAGCAATTGTTCCTGATATTCAGGCAAAAATGCGGCTATTTCCCCAGGAGAATCAAAATTGAAGCGTGAAGGATCGAAAAGAACAGCACGTTGCTTGATACACCTTGAATTTGTTCATTTCCGAAAAGAATTCCAAGGAATTCGTTTTTTTCACCGATTTTCTAGAAATTCTGAGAAATTCAAACTAGATGAGGTTCCAGCGAACTAACGTGCGATTCGACATTCTGACTCTATTCCCTGACTTCTTTACCTCTCCCCTGAACGCTGGGTTGTTGGGTAAAGCTCTGGCAAAACAAATTGCGATCGTCAATCTCGTGAATCCTCGCGACTTTACCACCGACAAACATCACAAGGTGGATGACGAGCCATATGGCGGTGGAGTCGGGATGCTATTAAAGCCAGAGCCAATTTTTGCGGCGGTAGAGTCCTTACCTATGTTGCCGAGGCGAGAGGTTATCCTGATGACCCCCCAAGGGCAAACTATGAACCAAGCCATGTTTCAAGAACTGGCGATCGGCTATGAGCAATTGGTAATCATCTGTGGACATTATGAAGGGGTTGATGAGCGAGTGCTGAATATGGTGACTCGTGAAGTCTCATTGGGCGATTTTGTCCTCACTTGCGGCGAAATTCCGGCTCTGACGCTGCTCAATGGCGTGATTCGTCTGCTGCCCGGAACCGTAGGCAAGGAAGAATCTCTCAAAGCCGAAAGTTTTGAAGCCGGATTGCTTGACTATCCTCAGTACACTCGCCCAGCAGACTTTCGCGGCTGGAAAGTTCCTGATGTGCTGCTGTCTGGCAATCACCCAGCGATCGCCCAATGGCGCAAACAGCAACAGACTGAAAGAACCCGCGATCGTCGTCCTGACCTTTGGGACGCATGGCTAAAGCAGCACTCTTGTGATAGAGCGGAGCATGGAGGACGTGAAGACGCGGAGACGCAGAAACACGGAGACGCTAAGTAAAGATGCTTAGGAACAAAGATTTAACGATCTCCAGTTTTTAGATCGAGGACATGGCATGCCATGCCCCCTATCCCGTCCCCATCTCCCCATCCCCCGTATCCCTCTCACAATTTATTCATTCCATAACGTCTTTGTATGCCCACTTGCAGTTTTTCCATTCCCTAGTACTGTAAAAAGTGGGTAACATTAGTGTAAACCCCTGTGAACTATCCATTCTGAAGCGGCAGTTATTTATCGTGTTTGTCCTCCACGGCTACGACTACTTCCTTGGTTTTGTCATCGTTTGCGGTCTGGTTTGTGCCACTGCGATCGTCCTCTCCAACCTTCTATCTCCCCGTCGTAAAGGCGTTGAACGACGCACTACTTACGAGTCAGGCATGGAGCCGATCGGTGGAGCCTGGATTCAGTTCAACATTCGTTACTACATGTTTGCCCTCGTATTTGTCATCTTCGACGTAGAAACTGTATTTCTCTACCCTTGGGCAGTCGCCTTTAACCAACTAGGACTGCTGGCATTTATTGAAGCGTTAATCTTCATTGCCATCCTGGTTATTGCTCTTGTCTATGCTTGGCGCAAAGGAGCTTTGGAATGGTCATGAATTCTTCGACAACGTTTGATCCAGCCGAGAAGTTGCTAAATCCGATCGGTCGTCCTGAAGTCACGAAAGATTTGTCTGAAAACGTCATCCTAACTACAGTGGATGATCTGTATAATTGGGCACGTCTTTCTAGCTTGTGGCCCCTATTGTATGGGACAGCGTGCTGCTTTATCGAATTTGCGGCGCTGATTGGTTCCCGGTTTGACTTCGATCGTTTCGGTCTGCTCCCCCGTTCTAGCCCCCGTCAAGCCGATTTAATCATTACGGCTGGTACGGTCACGATGAAAATGGCTCCGGCACTGGTGCGTCTATATGAGCAGATGCCCGATCCGAAATATGTGATTGCGATGGGTGCTTGCACCATTACAGGTGGAATGTTCAGTATGGATTCGCCTACGGCTGTCCGGGGTGTCGATAAGTTAATTCCTGTGGATGTCTATATTCCGGGTTGCCCTCCTCGTCCGGAGGCAATTATTGATGCGATCATCAAACTCCGTAAGAAGATCTCTAACGAATCTCTGGTCGAACGGGGTACGGTTGCTCAAACTCACCGCTACTACACGATTTCTCACACTATGCAGGCTGTGCCAGACATTTATACAGGCAGCTATCTCCGGGCAGAAACCCGTCAGGCTCCGCCGAGGGAACTGATGGAAGCGATGGGAATGCCCATACCTCCAGTATTGGAGCAGCAAATTGAGAAGGAGGAGAGCGATCGTGGCTGAGGAAGAATCTAAATCTCCAGACTCCATAACCCAGATTGTTGAATCAGGAAGAACCTCTCGTTGGCTGACAGAAAACGGCTTTGAACATGAGGTCATGGAGCCTGATCATCTGGGTGTGGAGGTGCTAAAGGTCGATCGAGAGTTCCTGCTCCCTTTCTGTACGGCTCTCTATGCCTATGGATTTAACTGTCTGCAATGTCAGGCGGCCTACGATATGGGGCCGGGCGGCGATCTCGTCAGTACTTACCATTTGATTAAAGTAGCGGATAATGTGACGCAGCCTGAAGAAGTCCGGGTCAAAGTTTTCCTACCTAGAAATGACCCTAGGGTGCCTTCGGTCTACTGGATTTGGAAAGGATCTGACTGGCAAGAGCGGGAAAGTTACGATATGTTTGGCATCCTCTATGAAGGACATCCCAACCTGAAGCGTATCCTGATGCCCGAAGATTGGGTTGGCTGGCCCCTCCGCAAAGACTATATTTCTCCTGACTTCTTTGAACTTCAGGATGCTTATTAGCGCAGGTGAATGGTGCCCACTTTCTACGATCGCCAAATCCACTGGAGGTTAAGGGCAAATCCTGGTAAAACTGGATCGCCAAAAACGTCTGCTGGAGTCTGCAAAACTTCTACAGCGCGTTCTGGATGATAAATTTCGACCTGTCGATCGTGGCGATTAATCAACCAGCCTAGTTGGGCACCATTTTCAATATATTCCCGCATCTTGGCTTGCAAGGTTTCAAGGGAATCTGTGGGAGAGCGCAATTCCAATATAAAATCTGGACAAATGGGCGGAAATTTTTCCTTCTGTTTTGATGTGAGGCGATCCCATCGATCTTGTCTGATCCAGGAAATATCGGGCGATCGATCTGCGCCATTAGGAAGTTTGAAGCACGTCGAAGAGTCAAAAACAACTCCTAACTTCGTTTGACGGTTCCAAATCACAAAATCAGCACTCAACTCTGCATTGAACTTGCCGGTTTCTCCCCCTGTGGGTGGCATGATGAGCAGTTCTTCTTTCGCATTGCGTTCAAATTTGATGTCCGGGTTTGCCCGACAGAGTTTGTAAAACTGCTCATCCGTCATCTTGAGAATGGGGGCAAGGTTGATAGTATATGCCGTCATAGGAGTTTGGAGAGTTGCATTAAGGAATTATCATGACCAAAATTGAGATGCCCGATCGCGGCTTCTATGTCTAGTTCTAGGAAGCGATCGAGGGCCATGTACATCCAGCAGAGATAGGATTGCGGATCTTGAATGGTTTTTTGAAATCCGAGAGCTTGTGCTAAAAGTTCGGCTCTGGGATGGATGTTGAGAGCGTAAATATCACACAAGTTAGGAAAGTCTTCTCGCATCTGGATGAGGGTTTGCTGGCTGTCGCGAAGGAATTGGCTGAGTGCCGCTTGTTGCATATGAGGAGGCACGATCGACCAACTTCGGACAAAGATAGCGGTGCAATCAGGATCGCCAGGTTTCGCCATCTCCATTGGATCAGTCACAGTGATCGTGCTGAGGTGCAGGCTGAGACTAGGGAAGCGAAAAAAATTTTCTTCGGATTGCATCGCCGTGGGGAAAAAAATGTAAATTCCGACGGGCTGAAGATTGTCCGATCGTCGTAGAACTCGCATTCCAGTAGAGTATTGCTGCGCCCATTGCCGCAAGATCCGGGTCATTTTATGAGCAAGTGCAGTGATGCTGGAGTTGATCCAGGTATACTCCTGCGCCAAGAAGGTCGCGACTGGAACCGCATCCGTGCGCGGGTTGAAGAAATCAGGTGGAAGTAAAACAACAGATTCAGGGGCGGTTGGGGCAACGAGTTCGGGCAGTAAGCGAATGGTGAGGGAGATCGTGTTGCCATCGAAGGCTTTTTCCACCAAACCAACTTGCACCAACTGATCAATCATCATGCCTGCGGCGCGATCGCTCCCTCGTTCCGTTCCGCTATAGAACAGTTCCGCCGCTTCTCGATGGGTACAAGGAATTTCGCCTTCTAAGGGAACTAATTCAGTAATCAATGCGTCTGGAACCTTGCCCTGTTGTTTAATCATCAAATACGCCCACAGCTTTACGAAACACTCCGCTCGACGACGGGTTAATCCACTCCGTCCGCGTAGCTGTTCTACGTAATGACGTTGTTGTTCAGTCGGAAACCAGCGATCGATCAAGGCAGGCTCAATCGCACTCACCAGATCAATAGACATCTTTCAAAACCCTATCTAGTCACGTTTTTGTGTCCTAATAGCATCAGCCTATCAAGAATCCTAAAAAACTTCACCCTGCTTCAGATCACTTCACCTTGGTTCAGCCTTCTGTAGGCTGCCACACTTGCATCATTGTGGCTTCATAAGCAGATGATTAAAACTGGTAGCAATCCAAGTTAAGACAGCATTCAGGCGATCGTGATTCTGCATCAAACCTGAGCGTTACCTTTTCACTCAAGTCGCCAATTGGCATTGCAGCTTATACACATCCTTGGCTGTCTTCACCTGCATCTACAACAAAGGAGACGTATGGTGTTTGCTAAAGCCCCCCAATCGAACTGTCCCTCAGATTCCGAAGTTTCAACGCCATCCTTCAACCCAATGCAACTGTTGCAAGCCGCTATTGAGGGATTTATGGATGGAATAATGATTGTCACCGATCAGGGTGAAGTGATTGAGGCAAACTTACGCGCCCGTGAAATCTGTTGTCGTCTCAATCCATCGTTGTCTCATGAACGTCAAGACCCGCGAGAAACTTTTTTGTTGCACCCTCTACCTGCTCAAATTTGGCAAGTGTGTCAGGCATTGGTGGAGAGCCGCGATCGTTTCCCTAACTATCCTGTCATTTCTGAGTCAGAGATTGTCCTGGACAATTCTGTAATGTCTTTCACAATTCGCGTTCGCGTTCGCTGGCTTGATCCCGACTTTGATTCGAGTCGAGAAGTGTATCGGCAACGCCCTTGTATGTTGGTGATGTTGGAAGATCGCAACCAAGCTATTCACAATCAGGCGATCGCGGACATACACAAATATGATCTCACCCTTCGCGAAGGCGAGATCTGGCAACTCCGCCTGCGAGGAAACTCGTATGACGAGATCGGCAAGCAGCTATTTATTACGCGAAACACTGTACAGAAGCACATCAAGAGCATTCTGGCGAAACGTCGGGCAATCCTTGAGGAGGTTTAGACTGAGGTTTGAGAGAAGTGGTGAAAGGGATAATGCCTAGCTTATGCCGTACCTCCTCTAGCGGTGTTGCCCAATCTGACTCTAAATCCCAGTGAATCAAGCGTCGGGCGAGTTTACCTCGTCTGATGCTTTCTCTTACTTCCGCGCAGGTCAATTTTCCTGTTAATAGCCCATAAAGGACGACGATCGCGCTGAACGGACGAAACACTTGGGCACGAGTAAACGCTTGAAGCAGCATCTCATCTTCTTCAGCCGGTGAAAGCCCTGTCAAGACGTGCCAAACATCGTGGGTACGCTGAATTAAATCTCCGGAATTAAAAGGAGCAAAGCCGTTCTCATCCAGGAAACGGGCAATTTCGCGTCCTAATGTTCCATCCGGTAATACTCTCAATTGATCGAGCTTAATCTCGATCGAGCGCTTCGGCTGAACCGGAGGGTTCATTATTCTAGCAAGCCAAAGTACAATCCTTGTCTGAAGATCTCGCATCATCGCTGTTTTAGGGTGTTAGAAATGTCTCTTGCAATCGTCTGGGGTAGCTGTGCCGCTTGGATAACTATCACCCCTAAATTGAGGATTTATGCAAGAGGTTGATCGCTCTGAGTAGAAGCTATGAGTGAGGGTGTGAAGGCGATCGTAAAACTGTCACATTCAAGACTCTAGCTACACTCAATTGTTGAAGAAATGACTACACCTGGACAGTACCCAAACGGGTAATTCTTAGTATTTTGTGTACAGTCGAAGATTATACGGGCACATCATGTCGTGCCCCTTCGACATATCGCATTCAACTGAGAACGGCTATAGATGCAAGATCTAGACTTTAAAACGAAAAAAGCGCCCCCCGAAGGGGACGCCTAAGTCAGCTATTCACATGAATTAACCGTTGATTTGCGGTGCCACCATCGCCACAGGCGCAGCCTCACCAGCCGCCAAATCCAACGGGAAGTT
>JAAUSF010000188.1 GCA_012033255.1 Cyanobacteria bacterium RU_5_0 | reverse complement strand
GGTGCAGGAGCGATCCCGGTGTGGTGTTGGGGCAATCCCGATGTGGTTGCCCTGGTGCAGGGGCAATCCCGGTGTGGTTGCCCTGGTTTAGAGGGTAGACACATGGGTCTGCCCCTACCGATGGCAAAATCAACAAAAAATTTACAGGTGGATTAATGTTGTGCAAACTGCACTAGACAGCCCTTGATTCATCCTCTAAATTCTATGAGCAAACCTCGCGGAATTCACTGACCCCATGCACACCTCCTCGATCGATCCCCCTGACCAACCTGTAATTCTGGGCTTCGATCCGGGTCGTCAGAAATGCGGCATTGCTGTCATGGGAGTAGACCGTCGCCTGCTCTACCATCAAGTTATTCCCGCCTCTGACGCCATCCCGACGATTCAAACCCTACGCCAGCAATACCCCATCTCTATTTTGGTTATGGGGGATCAAACGAGTGCCAAAGAGTGGAAACAAAAAATAACGAGTGAGTTGGTTGATCCCTTGCGGATTGTCTTGGTAGATGAACGCTACAGTACGCTGGAGGCTCGCGATCGCTACTGGCAAATGTATCCTCCTCAAGGCTTACGTCGCCTCTTCCCCAAGGTGATTCGCAATATCCCCCGTCCGATCGATGACATCGTAGCAATTCTCTTAATTGAGCGATATTTGGAGCGATTGTTGGGGATAAGAGATTGAGGATGAGGAGAGGGATTCATCCACTTAAAGACTTGTTAAAGACTTGCTCGAATCGTGAAGCAATAATCTCCGCCTGGCTCAAGCTGATAATCACATCGCTCCAGAAAACGACTCAGAGGTTCCTTGATCAGAGCACGACCTAATGAAGGTTCGACTGAAAGTTCGCCTTGCCGAAACCGCCATTCAAACTGCCATTCATACTCATTGGCTCTCACTTCTCCTTCGATCCTGCCGTGCTGCCAGGATTGATGCGTAATCCGGACATAGGCGATGGTTTCAGGCAGACGCTTAGAACTCACGATCGCTTTCTCTTCAAGGCTTCTGGACAGGTTGAGCTTCTGGCTCAAGCACCCACAATACCAAACCTTTAGGCACTCTGGTCAAAATCACTGTATTTCCCCGCTTGGTCATCAATGCTGCTTTTTGCCGCCCTACTTCAGCGTTCGGGAAGAATCTCACATAAGCATAGAACTGTTCTTCATAGCAGATGGCGCTGGTAGGTCTGGGAGTATCAGGCAAAAGTACATGACAGCGATCGACCAACTTCTGAGCAAAAATCGGCGTTGGTTCAGTCAAACTCTCATTCTGGACGCGCAAACTTGGGCGATCAAACATCACAATTCTCCTAGTGTCTCAAAGCGATCGTTATATACCGTTGCCTCAGACTGAGCCGCTAACCGCAACACTGCCCTGCTTAAACTCCCTACACAGGTCACAATGCAAGCCGCAGCCAATCCATGCTGAATCGCAAAAGCATCAAGTTCAGCCTTTAGGTCTTGGTGCGGCTTCAATCGCAGAGCGATCGCATCCATCAATCTTCGTGATCCTCAAATGGATCATTGAGTTCTTTGGATGGCGGACCAAAGGACGTGTAAATCGACAGCGCCGTAATCGCAATTAGAAAGATGGCGATCGTGATGATAAGAACTGTTGCAGACTCCATGTATTAAATCAACGCGAATAGTATTATTCTTATATTATTACGGATCGTTAAAATCTTAGAGACATTAGTAAAGGTTACTCATGGCACAACGGACTCGCTTGGGAGATATCCTTAAACCCCTAAACTCGGAGTATGGTAAGGTTGCACCCGGTTGGGGCACCACTCCTCTGATGGCAGCTTTCATGGGACTATTCTTTGTCTTTCTATTGATTATTTTGCAAATCTACAACTCTTCCCTCATTCTGGAAAGTGTCAATGTAGACTGGTCAAGCCTAGGTAGTTAAGTTTTCTCAGGTCTTATTTTGGTTTTATCAAGCTCAACTTGAAACTCCCCGGCGTGTCCGGGGCTTTTTTAGGATGTTTTTGGTGTGGGTGTCTCCTTGTGGGTGCCCGAGATCCTTCAGGGTAAGCACAAGACCTACCCCTACTATTGGGGTTTTATCCCACCATTACAGCAACGCTAAAACTTGTACGGGCACGGCATACCGTGCCCCTTTGTGTGTTGAACTCAATTGAAAACGGTGTCACTCCCCTACTCCATTACTCTCTCCTCTCTTAAACTAGAGTAGAGATCATTGCGGGAGGACGACGTATGAATATCTTCGGGATTGGCTTGCCTGAGATGGCGTTGATTATGGTTTTAGCATTGCTGATTTTTGGACCTAAGAAATTGCCAGAAATCGGTCGCAGTATGGGGAAAGCGATTCGGGGGTTTCAAGAAGCTTCTAAAGAATTTGAGAATGAGTTTAAGCGTGAGGCTGAGCGATTAGAGAAGGTAGTGAATGAACCAATGAAGGCAACGCTTGAGCCATCTGAGCCGAAAGCATTAGCGGCAGCGAAAACAGAATCAAGCCGTACTGAGCCTGAGAAGATGGCTGAAGTTGCAACGGAGCAAAGCACGACAGAACAACCTCAGCAGAGTTAGGGACGGTTGAAATCATCATTCAATGTCATGACCGAAGCAAATTCTTCTTCTGCGCTAGTGACGCCGCAACTGATTGTGGGGTTGGGGAATCCGGGGGCGAAGTATGAACAAACGCGCCATAACATCGGGTTTGAGGCGATCGACTTCCTTGCCCGTGCTTGGCAAATTAACCTCTCGGAGCATCGTAAGTTTCAAGGGGTGTTTGGTGAAGGTCGGGGAGTGCATGGTGATAAAATCCGCTTGCTCAAGCCTTTGACCTACATGAATTTGTCTGGGCAATCAATCCGGGCTGTCACTGACTGGTACAAAATCTCACCAGAGGCAGTGCTAATTATTTATGACGATATGGATTTGCCGATTGGAAAGTTGCGGCTGCGGCAGTCAGGTTCGGCGGGTGGGCACAATGGCATGAAGTCAGCGATCGCCCACCTGGGCAGTCAAAATTTCCCTCGGCTCCGAATTGGCATTAGCAGTCCTAAGAATCAAACGTCCAGCACGAATGGAGAGGTCATTTCTCATGTTCTCGGTCGGTTTTCAATCGCAGAAAATAAAATGATGGCTGAAGTGTTGAGATTAATAGTGGACGCGGTAGAACTCAGTCTCAAGCAGGGAATTCCTAAAGCGATGAGCCTGTATAACAATCGATCGATTGCTGATTCATCCAAATCAGAACTATGAGCAACCTATCAACGAAATTCCCAACGGATACCTGGGTGAAAGCGACGTGGGAAGATTATATCCGGGCGATCGAAGATTCGGCTTACGAAAAAGCAAAGGGCTATTACTACAACGGATTGCTCAGAATTGAAATGCCCCCCATTGGAAACGATCATGCGAGTGATCACACGGTTGTGATTGTAACGGTTGGTTTATTGGCGGCGATCAAAGGTATCCCCGTTAATGGAAAAGATAACTGCTCTTACCGGAAAACGGGTTTTCAAGAAGCGCAGCCCGATCTGTCTTATTACATTGGCGAGAATGCAGATGTCATTCCTTGGGGAACTGGAATTATCAATTTAGATGATTATCCATCGCCAGACTTAGTGATTGAAGTGGCGAACACTTCTCTTGCAGATGATAAAGGCGAAAAGCGGTTGTTGTATGAAGATTTGGGAGTGAAGGAATATTGGATTGTTGATGTAAAAAACGTTCAGGTGATTGCATTTGCCATTGAGAATGGGGGTAGTTGTCGGATCACAGAATCTATAGTATTGCCAGGTTTATCGATCGCCTTGCTCCAAGAAGCATTTCAACGCACTCGACAAATGAATCAAAGTCAAGTTGTGTCTTGGTTACTCAACCAATTTCAGCAATAGTTTGTATCAATATCTCTAGTTTTGTCGAGTAGGTAAGTAACCATGTACGTGTTGATTGGAGGAGCCGGATTAGTTGGTGTCAATTTGGCACAGAAACTTGTGGATTTGGGGCATACGATCGCTCTGATTGATATTGATGCGACGGCTTGCCGCTATGCCCGTGAACAGTTAGGAGTGATGGCGTTTGAAGGTAGCGCAGTCAGTACGGAAGTGTTGGTTGAAGCCGGAATTCGTAAAGCCGATGCGTTGGCAGCAGTGTTGCGGAATGATGCGCTAAATCTGGCGATGGTGGCATTAGCGAAGCATTATGGCGTGTCTCGAATTCTAGTCCGAATGCGGCATCGAGATTTCGCAGAACCCTATCGAATTGCCGGGGCGACTTCGGTGATCAGCACGATCGATCTTGCCGTTTCTACAATGGTGAATGCGATCGAATATCCCCAAGTTGAATCGATGATGCACTTTGAGCAAGACCAAATTGAAGTTCTTAAGCTGCCGATTCCGGATGATTCTCACGTTGTGGGTCGCAGTCTTGCCCAAATTGCTCAAGATCCTTGTTTTCCGACAGGTTCGTTGATCATTGGCTATCAGGCACATCCCCACGAGGATTTGATCATTCCCAACGGCAACACGGTTTTAGAAGGCGAATCAAAAGTCTTGATGGTGACAAAACCTGGCGCAATTCACCAAGTGATTGATTTCATCCAGGGCTGTCCATGAGAGGAGTAATTCAGCGCATCATTTTCTCAAATTGTTTCTCCCAGGCAAGATGATTGCCTTTTGCAATTTGGACGATCGGCGATAGGGAAATCAAAACGCTCACCAGCCCATTGATAAACGATAACGGGAATTTCATCGGACGGGCAATATCCAGGAACAAAACGACTCGGTAATCATCAGTATCATTCCAGACTTCATGGAAAAAAGTGTCATCAAATAGCAAGCATTTTCCTTCTTCCCAGTAAGCAATTTGATTGGCAACGCGAATGCGGCATTTCTCTCTCGGTTCAGGAACTTTGAGAGCGAGGTGACAGCGAATTAATCCCTTGTGCTTGCCGCGATGCTCCGGGATATGTTTACCGGGAGCCAAAATTGAGAAGAAAGCCACTTTCAATCCAGGAATTTTCTTTAGCAGTTTGGCGGTTTCAGGGCAACGATCGCAATTCGTTTTCGATCGAAACCCAAAGGCGCAGAAGAAGAAGGTTTTCCAGCGATCGTCACTGGCAATTCTGTTCTGACGAGGCGAAATATCCTGGAAGTTGGGCAGCGCATCAGCATAAGGCATCACCTGATCCAACTCTTGGCGGATCACCTGCCAATTTGCCTCTAATTCTTCAACCCAAGGAAACTGCTCTTTCGTGAAGAAAACAGAATCTCCAACTAAAGAGTATTCAGGTACCATACTCTCTAGCTTTCTCACTAACGCACTATTACCAGGATTAATTTCCTCGATTTTTTTAATTAATGGATTCAGTAAACCGTTCATTCCAATATGCAGAACAATTCGCAGTGTACTAGCCAATTTTATAGCAGTTCTCAGTTGAATGCGATATGGCGAAAGGGCACAGCATGCCGTGCCCGTACAATTTTGGTGGATTGGATGCAATTGAAAACTGCCGTAGCAGCGATATGGACACAAGTCCTGCACGGGACTGCTTCAGAGAGCAGTTCAGGTGGATAAATTCCGTATTTTGATTTCGCTCCTAGTAGATTGTCAACCTTGAGTTGAGGGGTAGATGGGTGGATGAGTGAATGGGTGGACATCCAACACCGCTTGCCTTTACTCCCCCATCGACCCATCCACCCATCCACCCATCCACCCATCCACCCATCCACCCATCTACCCATCCACTCCCAACCCCTCACTTCAACGTTGACAGACTACTAGTGATTAAATCTGCTGTGGATGGCTTCCAGATCACGCTCTATTTCTTCAATAATTTGGGGAGAGCGGCGGCGGAGTGACCAAAGGAGCCAAGCCCCAGCCGCAAGATATACCAAGAACATATAGGGGAAAATGTTGTAGGGAAAATTGGGTACCGGATAAACACTTCCGATCACTGGAATCATCATGAAGACAACTGCTAGAACTGACATCACGATATGGCGTTGACGCAACCTTCCTAGTTTGGATAGATAAATCGGAGCCGCGATCGATACCAGGATATAAACAAACAACAACCCGTAAGTGGCGATCGATGCCAGATATCCTAGAATATCTAGGTCTGCAATCCCAAACAACGACATCGAAGCAATCACTAAAAACACGAAAACACAAGATAGATTAACAGCAACATAAGGCGTTTCGTTTCGTTCATGAGCCTCACCCCAGGACGAAGGATAGAAACGATGGCGAGATAAGGAGTAGGCAACCCGCGCTCCCGCATTGATACACGCCAGTGAACAACTGAAGAAACTCGCTACAAGTCCTGCATTAATGGCTACGCCGAACAATCCTACTCCGGCAAGGTTCGCCATTACACTTAAGGGGGTATTGGTTTCATCTAAAGGGGTCACATAACTGCTGAAACTAGATACCATCGTGTAAGAGAGAATGACATAGAAGCACCCTACTAACACTGCACTCCAAAGCACAGCCCAAGGAATGAATCGTGTGGGACTCTTTGCCTCATCGCCGAGCGTGGTGGCGCTCTCGAAGCCAGTGAAACTAAGAATCGCCAGCACCATTGCCAGACTGATCCCACTTGGCGTTGTCCCTGCTAAAGTCAGTTGGGACGTATCAATAGAAAAGCCCTGTTTCGCTAATACCAATAAGGCCAACAGCAAGACAGCACCTACACTCACAACCTCAAGGATCAACATCAGTACAGCCGAAAGCTGAATGTCGGTGTAAGCATAATACCAGCTAATTCCTAAACAGACGGCAAACAGCAACACAGAAGGGAGGTGAAAGCCAAACTCACCAAGCACAATATTGGCGTAATGGGAAAAGCCAGCCGTGACGTTAGCGGCTAGCAGCAGGTAAGCCATTGTCAAGACCCAACCACACAAGACCCCAGCCATCGGACCTAACCCTCTAGTGACGTAAGTGTAGAGTGCTCCAGAGGAAGCCGATCGACGAGCAAATTGATTGATATTGAAGCAGACAAAGGCTAAACCAATAGTGGCAATGAGGTAAGCGAACCAGGTGCCATTACCCGCATTAGTAAAGACGAAGGCGATGAGAGCGGCAGGTACGGTGGAAGGAGCAATCATGGAGACGGATTGCGCCAGGACTTCGGGAAACGAGAGACAGTTGGGACGTAACCCTTTAGCCTTTCGTGGTGTTTGGGTAGTCATGTTTTAATCTTTGATAAGTCAGTGTGTTGCGGTTACATGACCCTGATATAAACTTTTGGGCATCGGAGAACCTGACAATGCCCTTCTTACAGCAGTTTTCAGATGAATGAACCCCAAATCGTAGGGTGGGCATCGCCCACAAAGGTTTGGCACAGAAGCATTTTACGGTTTGATGAGCAGTGCCCATCCTACAGAAAATGGCTATAAGTCTCGAAAAGCCTGTGTAAGTACTTGGTAATTTCTTACTAAACTTCTGGCAAAATTGCTTTGCCCATCTAAAGTTTCAGTATCTTGTTTCTCTCTTCTATGGCTACTTAATTGTGACAGTAGATGATCATTGCCTTGCTGAGAGTCGATCGCACTATAGCGTTTAGTATTCAAACCATTCAAACCAACACAAGCCGACGCAAGTTTATACGACGATAAACAATAGATTCAGTCCCGTCAACCACAATCCAACATTGTTTAAGGTAAATATATCCAATGAATTTGATTAGTAAAGTTTGCTGCTGAGTTCTCACCTGTAAAGGCTTGTCATCTCTAAATCATTCAGCAATACTGTTACTTCACAGGTAAATTTGCAGATAAATTTTGTACGTATTTGGACGCTGTCAACAGCCCTGTTTGTTCTATACAGAGAATTATGGTATGAAGTGAATAGCGATCGATAAGCTGAACTAATCAATGCTTTGAAATATCTACTCAGAAGATTGATGACGGTTGCAACTCAAATAATCAAGTAGCATTTCTTGAATAGAGGTTAGCTCTTTGAAGTGCTGCATCTTGAATGGCATTTGCTGAATTTCTGCTAACAGACCAAAAGCCATTGCTGGATAATTTTCCAAAATTGAAAGAGGATAGAGATAAGTCCGGATTGTAAAGAGGATGCTGTTACTTTTCTCAAACCGTCGCAGGGTTTGACGTTCTACTCGAATCCAAAGTTTTTGTCCAATGTTATTCGTGGTAATGGGATCATCAGACAATTCAGTGGGTTGATGAGTTGCCAAGCAGAGATTTGGGGTATCCTGAATTGCCCAGTTAAGCCGATATCCTGAATAATCAGCCCGCAGTCGATCGAAAAAATTATTGACGGGATGTTCTAGTTTTTCTCCATATCCTGGTACCCGTTGATGTAACTGGGCGATCGGGTTACCCAGCTTATCTGGAAACCACCAGTGAAAGGGTAGACAAACGGAACCAGCCGCCAAAATGTACCCTTCAGAACTCGATCGCAATAGGCATAGATCTTCCTGCACCAATCGACTGGCTAACTCCAGGGGGGTTTCGACAAAGTCTGAAATATTCCAAACTTGCTGAGTCAATAAGTTTATGACTTGATTACCTTGATGGTGATAGTACTTGGGAAAGTATTCAAGAAGATGAACAAGAAGTGCATCTAGCACTTCTTGTTGAGCCGCAACACTATCTCGTAGACCTGCAAAAACTTTTGCATGGTGCTGTTGTAGAAGTTCGGTCTTGTTCGTGAGATAGAGGGGAAATTCCTCATCAATTTCAATCCAATTCTCGATCTTTAGTGGCTTCATCCCCATTTTCAATCGCCACTGGGCATCCGCAAAGGGTAAGTAAACAGGCTTAGGTGGCAACATTGCAAATGGAATTACTTTTTTGACACATTTCTACAATGAGGTTCAGCTAATCATCACTGAATTTGCAGGTTTTGCAGGCTAAAACTCTGTAGACAAGGGGGTTTAACCCCCTGCCTTTGCAACTCAAAACATTAGCTCACTCGCTCAATCGATTATGGATAGCTTCTAGATCACGCTCCATCTCCTCAATGATTTGGGGAGAACGGCGGCGGAGAGACCAAAATAACCCAGCCCCAATAGCAAGATAAACCGAGAATATATAGGGAAAGATATTGTAGGGAAACGATGGTATTGGATAGACACTCCCAATAACCGGAATCATCATGAAGAGAACTGCCAAAACTGACATCACGATATGGTGTTGGCGCAATCTTCCTAATTGAGACAAGTAAACTGGAGCCGCGATCGATACCAGGATATAAACAAACAACAACCCGTAAGTGGCGATCGATGCCAGATATCCCAGAATATCCAGGTCTGCAATCCCAGATAAAGACATCACCGCAATAACCAGAAACACAGAGACGCAAGATAGAGTAACAGCAACATGAGGCGTTTCGTTGCGTCTATGTGCCTCACCCCAGGACGAGGGATAGAAACGATGGCGAGCCAAAGAATAGGCAATTCTTGCTCCCGCATTAATACAGGCTAGCGAACAACTGAAGAAGCTAATGATCAGTGCTATGTTGATCGCTACTCCCAGCCAGCCCACGCCAGCAAGGTCTGCCATCACGCTTAGGGGAGCATCGGTTTCATTCAAAGGGGTCACATAGTCGCTAAACTAGACACCATCGTGTAGGAGAGAATGACATAGAAGCAACCTACTAACATCGCACTCCAAAACAA
>JAAUSF010000187.1 GCA_012033255.1 Cyanobacteria bacterium RU_5_0 | reverse complement strand
GAGGGGTGAGGGGTGAGGGGAGTCTAAGGTTTGAGTATTGTCTGCCTCCCCATCCCCCCATCTCCCCATCCCCCCCATCTTCCTGTCTCCCCAGCTTCCCATTCCCAAAACTGATGCCTAGACGCTGCGATCGCAGTTTCACCTGTTGCCCTGACTCTTCTGCACAGACGTAAAGAATGCGATATTGCGTTGCAAGCTGATTGGCAACTTGGAGCAGCAAAGTCGATTTGCCGATGCCCGGATCCCCCCCAATCAAGACAAGAGAACCGGGAACAATGCCGCCGCCCAGAACGCGATCGAGTTCAGTGTAGCCTGACAGAAGCCGTGATTGGGGATAGTCGGAAATTTGAGCGAGGGTGAGAGCCGCGATCGGCTGAGGATCGGGCAAGGAAGCGGAGCGAGATTTAGTTCCAGAACGAGGGGTTAAGGCTGTCGCACGATTTGCAGAGGGTGATGGAGAAACAGCTTGTTCTACCAATGAGTTCCATTCACCACAGGATGGACATTTGCCAAAATACTTTGGAAATTCTGAGCCACACTGATTACAACTGTAAAGCGATCGTTGTTTTGGCATCGTTTTAGCATTGCGAATGGTTGAAATTAGGGGTTATGAATGCCTGGATGTTGGACAAGTGATTCGTTACCGATGTGCATTCTGTATAGTGCTGAAAACTGATAACGGGGAGTGGGGAATGGGGAATGGGGAATGGGGAATCGGTGATGGGTAATCGGGAATCGGTGATGGAAGTATTCAGTTCCTTGCTAAACAAAAAAGTGTGCCCATTCCCCATTCCCGATTCCCGATTCCCGATTACCCATCACCGATTCCCGATTCCCGATTCCCCATTCCCGATTACCAAGCAATACAACTTCAACAAGAAGGGTATCCTTAGAAATTTTCAAATTTCTTTAGATATCGTCAAGGAGATAGCGAATCTTAAAAAACATTGAAATGTAGTAATGCTGGGAAGTCCAGGGGTCTAAGTTCGATCGAATAGGCTAATATCTTAATGATAAAGTGATGAAAATTAACTATGAAAAAGGCGCATTAAGGAGTGTGAAGTAAATTGGAAAATCACAAAGAAAAAATTCTAGTAGTAGACGATGAAGCCAGTATTCGCCGCATCTTAGAAACCCGTCTCTCCATGATTGGCTATGATGTCGTCACTGCTGCGGATGGGGAAGAAGCACTCGAAACATTCCGCAACGCTGACCCTGACCTTGTGGTTTTAGATGTAATGATGCCGAAGCTAGATGGCTATGGGGTCTGTCAAGAGCTACGTAAAGAGTCAGATGTGCCCATTATTATGTTAACGGCGTTGGGCGATGTTGCCGATCGGATCACGGGTCTGGAACTCGGTGCAGATGATTATGTGGTCAAGCCTTTCTCCCCAAAGGAACTGGAAGCTCGAATTCGATCGGTTCTCCGTCGAGTCGAAAAAGTCGGCACCTCTGGCATTCCCAGTTCGGGAGTGATTCACATCAACAACATCCGGATCGACACGAACAAGCGTCAGGTTTACAAAGGGGATGAGCGGATTCGGCTTACAGGTATGGAATTTAGCCTGCTGGAACTGCTGGTGGGGCGATCGGGCGAACCTTTTTCTCGATCGGAAATTCTCCAAGAGGTCTGGGGCTATACGCCAGAACGCCACGTCGATACGCGGGTGGTTGATGTCCACATTTCGCGCCTGCGTGCCAAGCTAGAAGACGATCCGAGCAATCCGGAGCTAATCTTGACTGCCAGAGGCACAGGTTATCTATTCCAACGGATCGTTCCTCCTGGAGAAACAGAATAGACAGAATGGAGATATTCATTTCTCTCTCTAAGCATTCTCTACGCCAATGGGTAGAATCCATCTGGTAAAATTTGTGAGGTTTCTACAACTTTGATCAATGGGATCGACTCAGGCACGGATCGCAATTGATGCGATGGGAGGGGACTATGCCCCCGATGAAATAGTTGCTGGCGCATTGAGGGCAGAGGCAGAGTTGGGGGTTAAGGTCTTGCTCACAGGAGATCCCCAACAGATTGAAGCCCTGATGAAGCAGCACAATTCCTCTCTTCAGTTGGAAATTGTTCCGGCTGAGGGTTTGATAGAGATGCACGAGGAACCGTTAAGCGCCCTACGACGCAAGCCCAAAGCTTCGATTAATGTGGCAATGGATTTGGTGAAGCAGGGACGGGCGGATGCGGTGGTGTCTGCGGGTCATTCAGGAGCGGCAATGGCGTCGGCGTTGCTGCGTTTGGGGCGTCTACCTGGAATCGATCGCCCTGCGATCGGAGCCGTTCTGCCAACCATGCTGGCGGATAAGTCCGTTCTGATTTTGGACGTAGGTGCAAACGTAGATTGCCGTCCTAAGTTTCTCGAACAGTTCGCGGTCATGGGAACAGCGTATTCTCAATATGTGTTGGGGATTGAAAACCCTAAAGTGGGGTTGCTCAATATTGGCGAAGAGCCAACCAAAGGCAACGAACTCGCACTCCGGACTCATCAATTGCTAGAGCAAAGTCCAGATATTGAATTTATTGGGAACGCAGAAGGACGCGATGTGCTTTCTGGTCGTTTCGATGTAGTTGTCTGTGATGGCTTTGTCGGAAATATTCTCCTGAAGTTTGCAGAGGCGATGGGCGAGGTGCTGCTGCAAATTCTGCGCGAAGAGTTACCGCAAGGCTGGCGAGGATGGCTCGGTGCCGCATTGCTGAAGCCAAATCTAAGACGGATTAAACAACGGATTGATCACGCTGAACATGGTGGTGGCTTGCTGTTGGGAGTCAATGGGATTTGCATCATCAGCCACGGGAGTTCCCAAGCCCCTTCCATCTTCAATGCTGTTCGGCTGGCAAAGGAGGCGATCGATCACCAGGTGTTGAGCCGCCTTCAAGCCAAGTATCAGACGACTGAAGCAACTGCCACTGACGGAGAATAATGTTGCAACAATTGGGAATAGGCATTGCCATCACAGGAACCGGCTCAGCCGTTCCATCTGCTGTATTGGACAATCATGGCATGAGTCATATTGTCGAAACCTCTGATGAGTGGATCTCCACTCGCACAGGCATTCGCCAACGACGACTTGCGGGTGCAGACGGATCGTTGAAAGCGATCGCCACCCAAGCCGCCCAAAACGCCCTCGACATGGCAGGCATTACCCCAATGGATGTGGATCTGATCCTGCTGACCACCTCCACCCCGGATGATCTGTTTGGGAGTGCCAGTCAAATTCAAGCAGAATTAGGGGCAGCGCAAGCTGTCGCATTTGACCTGACTGCGGCGTGTTCTGGGTTTGTCTTCGGCATGGTGACGGCATCTCAGTTCATTCGCACGGGCACTTACCAAACGGTCTTGGTGATTGGAGCCGATATCTTATCTCGCTGGGTGGACTGGACGGATCGCCGGACTTGTGTGCTATTCGGCGATGGAGCCGGGGCGATCGTCATGCAGGCACATCCAGAAAACGATCGTTTCCTTGGCTTTGAACTCCGTAGCGATGGCACCCAAAGCGATAGCCTCACTCTCGCATTCCAATCTCACCCCAAAGCGCTAGTGGATGGTATTACGGTGGGGCAGGGAACCTTCCAGCCGATCGCCATGAATGGTCAAGAAATCTATCGCTTTGCCGTCAAGAAAGTACCAGAAGTGATCGAAAAAGCCCTTTTCCGTGCCAATCTCACTGTCGATCAAGTGGATTGGTTGTTGCTACATCAAGCGAACCAGCGCATCCTTGATGCGGTTGCCGAACGATTGGGCATTCCTGATCACAAAGTCATTAGCAACATGGCGAAGTATGGCAATACCTCTGCGGCATCCATTCCGCTCGCGTTAGACGAAGTTGTCCGCGAGGGCAAAATTAAGTCAGGCGATGTGATTGCGGCATCCGGTTTTGGCGCAGGATTAACCTGGGGCGCAGCCATCTTTCAATGGGGGCGTTAGAAAAATGACTAAGACTGCATGGGTGTTTCCTGGGCAGGGTTCTCAGACGATCGGGATGGGTTCCGATTTGTATGAGCTTTCTGCCGCTAAACCAAAATTTGCCCAAGCCGAACAGATTCTCGGTTGGTCGATCCCCGAAATCTGTCAAAGCGCGGATGATAAGATGTCGAGGACGCTCTATACTCAACCTTGTCTATACGTCATTGAAAGCATTCTGGTAGATCTGATGCGGACACGGGGTCATCGACCGGATCTGGTTGCCGGACATAGCCTCGGAGAGTTTGTGGCGCTTTATGCGGTTGATGTCCTTGATTTTGCAACCGGATTGAACCTGGTGAAGCGACGGGCTGAATTAATGGACAGTGCCTCGGAAGGGGTGATGGCAGCGTTGATTGGGTTCGATCGCGACCAGCTAGAGCAACAGATCGCGCAAACCCTCGATGTCGTTCTAGCGAATGACAATAATGCAGGTCAAGTTGTAATCTCCGGGACGCAAGCGGCTGTCGAGTCCGTTTTATCTAAGGTGAAAGCAAAGCGGACAGTCAAGCTTAACGTGAGTGGGGCATTTCACTCTCCTCTGATGGCAGATGCCGCCGCCGAATTCAAAACGCTACTAGAATCAGTGACATTTCACGCCGCGCAAGTCCCGGTTCTCTCGAATGTAGACCCTACGCCCGTCACCGAGGGCATTGTGCTGAAAGATCGCCTCATCCGACAAATGACTGGCTCTGTTCGCTGGCGAGAAATCACGTTGCGATTCCCCGACGAACGAATCGATCGCGTCATCGAAATTGGTCCTGGGAAGGTTTTGACAGGCATCATCAAACGTACCTGCCCTGATTTAGTGCTAGAGAATGTCAGTACTCTAGCAGAGATACCAGAGTCAATAGGAAGCTAAAGCACAGGCGACCAAAGCTCGGAAACTTCTACTTCCCAACCCAACAGGAGATCCGGAACAGTCAAAATATCCCCGTCTTTCAAGGTTACGACGGGCTGATCTTTTCGGTAGATTTCCACCGTGCGTTTCTCTGGGTCGAGGAGAATACCAACTTTGGTGCCCATGTTCAAAAAATTTTGAATCTTTTCTTTCAGCTTCTTCAGGCTATCCTTAGGCGATTTTACCTCGACCATTAAATCGGGCGTAAGTTCAGCGAAGGAGCGTGGAGCATGTCGAAGTCGTTCAGCAAAGACGAAAGACACATCTGGAGCGCGGACATCGGAGTTGGGGAGTTCAAAACCAGCACTGGAGCCATTGACTCGTCCCAACTTTCGGGGCATAACCCAGTTATTCATAAAGGTTGAAAATCGGGTGGCAACCTCTTCTGACTCATATCCTGATGGACTCATGACAATAATTTCTCCATCCACCAATTCCATCTGTAAGTCAGGATGCTCAGATTGCAGCTTGTTCAAATCCTGAATGGTCAAAGACATACAACACTCCTATGCCGTAAGCAAATTCGGTGTTAAACCATCGTTTTTCGGGTTCAGCAGAACCGTTGGTTCAGTCATTCTGCGATCGCTGTTGAGATTGGCTCACCTGTTCAACCGTTAAACCAAGTAATTCAGCCACTTCTTCAATACTCAGCCCTCGATCGAGCATTCGAGAAACCAATTCTAGCTTAAGTTCCTGTTGTCCTTCCTCTTGCGACAGATTTTCTGCATCCTCTGGCTGAACCTGGTCAATCAGCCGTTTGGTTTGCTCGATTAGTTGAAAGATCACAACTCCATTAGCTAATCGACATTCATTTTTGCATTGGCAATTTTTGGAATTCTGGTGGGGTGGGATCTTGCCCGCCCAAATCAGGCAACTCAAACGCTCATTAGCTTACCAATCGTCATAGAGCATCGGATTGCGATATAGATAGAGCAAAGACTCTGAAAGTTTCTAGCTCGATCGGGATACTGCCCGACTAAGAGGATGTTTGAAAGGCATGAAACGTGCTGCATTCGCCCCCTAAATCCCCCAATTTTGTACTGTGTACACACATAAAGACTTTGAATCTGTTTCCGCTTTCATCCTTTATCCTTTATCCGTCATCTTAATATCCGTCATCCTTTATCCCTCTCCCTCCCCATGCCCCATCAACGCGAACCTCTAATTAGCCTCGCCCTCTATCATCTGTTCAAATGGTCGATCGTCAGCCCTATGTTTCATACCTACTTTCGGGGGCGAATTTATGGGGCAGAGAACGTGCCGCAGACGGGAGGATTGATTGTAGTCGCGAATCATGCTAGTGATTTTGATCCGCCGATTATTTCTAACTGTGTCCGGCGTCCGGTGTCATATATGGCAAAGGAGGAGCTATTCAAGATTCCTGTGTTCAGTCGAGCAATTCGATTATATGGGGCGTATCCAGTCAAGCGCGGCTCAGCCGATCGCAGTGCTATTCGCGCCGCGTTAGCTCAATTAGAGCGGGGATGGGCAGTCGGGATTTTCTTGCAAGGCACTCGTACTCCAGATGCGCGAATTGCTTCACCAAAATTGGGAGCCGCGATGATTGCGGCAAAGGCACAAGTTCCGCTTCTACCTGTCAGCGTTTGGGGAACTCAAGCCATTCTTGGCAAAGGGGAAAAGATGCTTCATCCTGTTCCAATCACCGTGCGAATTGGAGACGTAATCCAGCCGCCGAGTTCGGGCGATCGGGATGCCCTAGAAGCTATCACCCATCAATGCGTTGAGGCTATCCATGCAATGCATCATCTGGGACGCTAGCTATAGCGGTTTTCAATGGCGTTCAATCCACCAACCTGGTAAGGGCACGGTATGCTATGGGCAAGATGCCCATCCCACGATTTTTAAGCCTAGGATTCGCGTCCAGGTGCCCAACTATCACGCCATTTAACGGTTCCTTCACTGGCAATTACCCAACGACGAGTGACAAAGTTTTCTCGCAAAGGAGATTGTCCCTCGCGCAACATGGCATATTTGTAGTTGATCAGTTTTCCAGCACTCTCATTAAACAGAATTTCAGCAAACCAAGTATTAGAGTTAATGTACTCTAGTGGGTAGGCTTTAGAAATGTCCCAGTTGCCTAGTTCAGGACAGTTGCCTGTCACAACGATTCTTTCTCCCAGTTGAGTTTGCACATTGTTGAGTTGAACACGCACGATCGTCTGTCCTTTCAACCGTTCACCAACATGACTGAGAACAATCACCCCTCGTGTTTCCAAATGCAAATCGAGAATCTTGCCGTCCTTTACTTCATATTTGTTGTGTGTGATCACGCAAGTGTGTTCGCCATCTGGTAACTCAGTTTCCACTTCCTCTAGCGTGATAGCTTCACCGCGATTCAACGCTACAAAACAAAGTGAATCTCGATAGCGGCGCACATAACAGTAGATGTCTGGTGCGATATATTTCTGCCACTGGCTGCCCATTGAGATAGAAGGATTTAACCGTCGCAAACCCGACAGTAATCGAATGGTGCGATAGAGTTCCGTGTCCATGTCCCATTTGTCCATCATCGGACGATTGTAGGGATCGTTGCCACTATCTGTATCGTTGTGGAGATACTGTTCTGTGCCGTAATAAATACAAGGAATGCCACGAGTGGTCATAATCAGCGCGATCGCCATTTTCAGCATTTCCGGGTCAGGATTGAGCGACTGAAATCGGGGCATATCATGGTTGTCAATAAATGTGACTAATTCCGTTGCCCCGTTGTAATGATGATCCTGATCAAGAATTTCTTGAATCAAATGAAATCCGCCTTCTGCACCTTGAGCTAGAGCGGCTCGAATGGCAACACACAGCCCAAAATCTAGCATGGTCATGCCAGAGTGGTTGGCAAATTCAACCGCGCGATCGTTGCTAGGGTGACTGTAAATCCACTCTCCAAACACAAATACATCTGGCTTGTGGGCTTGAATATCAGCGTTGAACTCTTGCCAGAACCAGATTGGCATATGCTTAACTGTGTCTACTCGCAGTGCATCAACGCCGCGATCGAGCCATTGTTTGATCGCACCTTTGATGTATTCGCGATATTCCGTGTTGTTCTCATTGAAGGTTGCCAAACCGGATAATTCGCAATTTTGCACTTGCCAATCATCTTCCCAATCTTGCACTTCACCATAATGATGATACCAATGGCGTTCATCGTTGTTGAAATCAGCAATCTTGACCCCATCATCAAACAGTTCACCTTTGCTGCCGCCTGTATCAGGACTGCTGTGGTTACAAACAATGTCCAGCACCAGTTTCATCTTGCGCTTGTGTAATTCTGCAACCAAGCGATCGAACACCGTATTCTGCTCGTCCTGAGTTTTGTTAAGTGACGGATTATCATCGGCTGCAATGAAACGAGCATTGATTCGCTTGAAATCTTTCGTCCAGTAGCCGTGAATCGCTGCACTTTCAATAAATAACTCTTCGACTTGCTCAAATAAGGGTGTGAGCCAAATTGCTGAAACTCCCATGTTTTTGAGATAATCTAGCTTGTCAATCACGCCTTGCAAATCTCCGCCCCAATATTTTCCCCATTCCTGTCGAGTTGGGTCATGGAGTTCAGGATTAGGACCCTCGCTGTTATCCGGATCGCCATCATAGAAGCGATCGACCACGAGAAAATAAATTGTTTCTTGACGAAATTCAATATCCCTGGTGTAAAGGAACTCTAAATCGATATCTGTATCGGACTTAGGTTCTTCAACCAGTGCTTGTACTTCTGCACGAGGATCTTCAACCTTGTATTGTTCAGTGGAAGCCGCAGTCGGAGCTAACTTGTGCTGATCCGTTGAACCCTGGGATGGGGGTGTTTGTACCATAGAAATTCCTGAAATTTAATAGAATTTACGTCCGAAAAGCTAATCCTGCTGCGAGGTTACAAGAGATAGCAGTAGCCAGCGTGGTTAGGACATTGCCAAAGGCTGAAAGGCAAACGGTCAATCAATCCTGACTCAGCACTCAGTCCTCAGCACTTAGCTATAGTATCCACATCGACACATATACAGGATTATCTGAACCTTATCCTAAATTAAACATCTATCGGAAGGAAGTTCAAATATATCCCTTCAGATAGAGTACAAGGCTAAAAGTAAATAATGACTGTTTCTATAATTACAGAAAGTATTAAAGGTTCAACCCCCGTACCTTAGAAAGGTGAGAGTTAAACCTTTTAATCTGGAAAATCTAATTAGAATTGCCTGACCTATTTAGTTGAACTATTTTCGTCATTTGAACTGACAAAGTAGAGAGGCTCTCACCATTTTTTCCTTAATGAAAAGGAAAGCCTATTTACCCCTATTCATCCATTACCCAATCAAAACAATTAGTCAGTTATCTTTTCTTAGATGCTGGAACGACGAGTCATCAGTCCCCATAGGAAGATTGCAACCATTGCACCAATAATTGCAACAATTAATCCAGGGATACTCAAACCAGCTGCTGTTAGCTGCAAGGTTCCAGTGGTTAGAAGAGCATACAAGCTACCCCCAATGAATGCACCGATGATTCCAAGCAACATTGTTGCCAAAATACCGCCGCCTTGATGACCAGGATAGAGTGCTTTTGCGATCGCACCAGCCAATAGACCCAAAACAACCCAAGCAATAATATTCTAGGACTTACGCATTGACAGAAATAGAGTAATGTGGGTCATCACGCTGAGGCGGGTTCTGAGCGATTTTTCAGGATGAATTGCCGAATCACCGGAATAAATAGCTGCCTGGAGACTTGATAGAGG
>JAAUSF010000186.1 GCA_012033255.1 Cyanobacteria bacterium RU_5_0 | reverse complement strand
CGGTACTTCGTCATGAATCGTATCTATAACCGTTTTATTCAAATCCAGGGCTTCTGCTTGATTTTGCTCAAAATAGCTGGGCATCACGTTATGATCCCCTAACTTAACGATCCCCTCTGTCGGCGCTCCATCCCCGTGATCAGATGGAGCAGGGTAGATTTACCGCACCCGTTAGGACCCAATAACGCAATTCGATCGCCTCGCTCAACTAGCAGTTCCGCCCCTAGAAACAAAATATGATCATCATAAACATGGGTCAGATTTTTGATGATTACGACTTCTCGACCGCTTCGAGGAGCAGGCGGAAACTGAAACCGAAGTGTTCTTAAACTTGCCGTTGGAGCTTCAATCCGCTCAACCCGCTCTAGTTGCTTCTCACGGCTCTTGGCTTGAGTACTACGAGTTGCACTGGCTCGGAAGCGATCGACAAATGCCTGCTGCTTTTCCAGTTCCTTCTGCTGATGCTCATAGGCGCTGAGTTGGGCGACTTGTGCCTCTGCTTTCTGACTTAAATAAGTACTGTAATTACCCAAATAAGTAGTAGAAACCCCACGCTCCGTTTCAACAATCTGAGTGCAGAGGCGATCGAGAAATTCCCGATCGTGTGAAACAATCACCATTGGCGTCGTCAACCCCTTCAGATAGGTTTCCAACCATTCGATCGTTTCCAAATCCAGATGGTTTGTCGGCTCGTCTAACAGCAGCACATCTGGCTTCTGAAGAATGATTTTGCCCAAGCTCATTCGCATTTGCCAACCGCCACTAAACGCATCTACCAAGCGATCCGCATCCTCTGGCTTAAATCCGATTTCTGGCAAGATCTTCTCAATTTGTGCTTCTAGCCCATATCCATCCAACGCCTCAAACTGTCGCTGCAATCGATCGAGCCGATGGATAAGCTGATCTAACTCCTCCAGACTGGCAGATTGCATTTCATGTTGCACGTGTCGATCGCCTCATGCGCCTGATTCGCCTCCCCAAAGGCTCGCCAGAATTCCTCTCGGACTGTGCGCTGAGGATCAACTTCAAATTCTTGTGTCAAATAAGCAATCCGTAAGCTAGCAGGCTTAATCACCTCACCTGCCGTGGGGTCAATCTCACCCGCAATAATTTTCAGTTGAGTCGATTTACCTGCTCCATTCACACCGACTAAACCAATGCGATCGCCCAGTTTCACTTCCCAGTTCACATCTTTAAGGACTTCACCCGTTGGGTAAATTTTGCTGATATGTTCCAAACGCAGCATCAAGTATCTCCAAAGTGAGAGTAGTAGAGCGATCGTGACTCATAAACTAGACCCACTTTAACAAAGTTTAAGTTATTCCGTAGGTTGCTTCAGCGATCGGACATCTCCAACTCGCTACTCTCAGTAAACAAAGTTATACACCAAAAGCTCAACATTAGCGGTGTTCCACAATCCATTCAAACGGCTGTTTGACCATCACAACTCATCAGAACCTGTAGAGCCACGCTGAGACAGGAGCGATCGCCCCTTTAACCCTCGCCTGGAGTCAACAGCGATTTCACAAACTGATATAACTCTGCCTCAGATTGTCCTTCTAATTGTCGATCTTTTAAGTCCATCAATCCCCTCGCTAGGTCTGAGGCACGGCTTCGATACATATTATTGGCTGACAGCAAATCGGTGAATATTTCTTGCTCAATTTGTAGCCGATTCGCGTCCTCTGGCAGAGAAGTCGCGTAGGCAACCGTATCAGCGTCGTATTTGAGCAGGAAAACCAGGGCCTTGCTGAGATGCTGAAGTTGCTGCTGTATCCGTTTAGTGTCGAGTTCCAATCGATCGAACCCCACTTGTCCATCAATCCGCAATTCTACAATCGGCTCCTCATCCGGATTCAGCTTCCCTTGTTGAATGGCTTGTTTAACCAGTGCGATCGCGGTCTGCTCAACCTCTTCCAAACATTCTTGTCCTCGGATCGTGAACTTTAGACGCACGATCGGACGCTGACAATAATCTCGCTTTAGCTCTGCCCGCACACCTGACGCATCGATCTCTACTAAATATGCCCCTCGCTCATATGCCGACTCTTCAATGCTGTTCACCTCAAGCGAACCCGGATTGAAAATCCATCCTTCATGCTCATAGTTCTTGTGAATATGCCCTAGTGCCAGGTAATCTACTCCGACCTGTTTTAAGGGTAAGAGATCAGCGTAGCGTAAAGCCCCTTGATAACGAGCAATCTGCCCTTCTAATCCATGATGGAAGAGCAGAATAGTTTGCCCCGAACTAGGCGGAAGTTCCTGAATGGCGGCTGAAATTTGCTCGATCGCCCTTGGTGCAGATGCGCCATACCAGAGAGAGCCGAAAACCCTGACTCCACAATTCAAGTCAATATATCCCCCTCGGCCCGTCTCTGGATTCCAGGGTTGATAGAACGGTTCACCCCCAGAGGCATCCCCAGGTTCAAGTAAAATTACCAGGTTCCAATCGGCAAGATAACGCAGCCAACTCGTTTTTGTTCCATAGGGGCAATTATCGTGATTGCCTTCGATCGCCAATACTGGAATTCCAGCCTCTCGCAGCATCTCAAGACAAATTTGAGCTTGATTGAGCGTAGACGGCTGAATATTGCGATGTTCAAACAGATCTCCGGCAATCAGCACAAAATCAACCTGTTCACCGATCGCATATTTCTCCAAAACATCCTCAAAGGCATAAAAAAAGTCTTGGGTTCGCACCTTATTGTCATAACGATCGAATCCCAGATGAATATCAGCAAGATGTAAAAACCGAGCCATAGAAGTAAAAACGCACTAGACTATCGGGACATTTTAGATCCCCTACCATCTCTAGTGTAGTACTTATGATCTATAGATACAAATCAGGTTAGATTAGAGAAGCGGCTGAGGTTGAGGCGGCTAGCTCTTCTAGACGTTCCTGTTGATCTTGAGAAATACAGGATTGAATCACATCTTCAATCTCACCCTCAAGCACCGGAGTCAGCGTAAAGTTTTGCCCCAACCGATGATCGGTCACCCGATTATCTTTGTAGTTGTAAGTACGAATTTTTTCGGATCTTGCGCCTGTCCCAACCTGCGATCGCCGCATTGAAGTCACGGCTTCCTGTTGTTCCCGAAGTTTCATCTCATACAACTTCGCCCGCAGAATTTGCATAGCGCGTTCTCGGTTTTGCAATTGCGATCGTTCCTCTGTACAGAAAATTCGGATTCCTGTTGGCTTGTGAAACAAATCTACTGCCGTCTCTACTTTGTTGACGTTTTGACCACCTGCCCCCCCCGAACGGGCTGTCGTGAGTTCAATGTCCTTGGGATCAATGTCTACCTCAACGTCATCCACTTCCGGCATCACCGCCACCGTAGCCGTAGACGTATGAACCCGCCCACCTGCTTCTGTAAGAGGCACTCGCTGAACGCGATGAACCCCTGCCTCAAACTTCAGCTTGCTGTAGACTTGATCTCCTTGAATTTCAAGAATAGCTTCCTTAAAGCCACCCATATCCGCAAGAGACTCACTGAGCAACTTCACTCGCCAGTTTTGACCCTCTGCATAGCGAGAATACATCCGCACTAAATCTCCTGCCCAGATGCTAGCCTCGTCGCCACCTGTCCCAGCTCGAATCTCCAGCATGATGTTCTTGTCATCATTCGGATCGCGGGGCAGCAACAGAATTTTTAACCGATTTTCTAACGCTTCGATCGTCGTCTGTAGCTCGTCCACCTCCAGAGTTGCCATTTCGCGCAACTCCATATCACCCCCAGCATCCTTGAGGATTTGCCTAGCTCCCTCCAAATCCTGCTGGGCTTTTTTCCAATTGTCGTAAGTATCAACTGTGTCTTCCAGCGAAGATCTCGCCTTCGCCACACGCTGAAATTCAGGTGGATCAGTTGCTACATCAGGATCAGCCAACCGACGAGTTAATTCGTGGAAGGTTTGCTCAACAGACCTGAGTTTTTCTAACAAATAAGTTTCAGCCATAAGCCGCTATCTCAAGATCGAAGAAATGAGCAGTCGATTTAGAAAAAAAAGACTCCCAGCAACTAGCCTCCGTCATTTAAAGCCGATCACTGAAAACCATTCCAAACGACTATTGCCGCTAGTTCTTAGACTCAGGCTTCCCCTTATCAGACTTCCCGATCGACGGTTGAGCAGAGTCCATCATGCCATACTTCCGCAAGAATTTCTCCACACGACCTTCGGTGTCAATAATTTTCTGAGTACCAGTAAAGAAAGGATGGTTTCCAGACCAGACATCAACATGCAATTCTGGCTTAGTTGACCCAACAGTCATAACTACTTCGCCGTTGCAGTAGACTTTTGCTTCTGGATACCACTGAGGATGAATGCCCGATTTAGCCATGATAATTCAGTGCTTCTAAAAAATGTTGACCTACTCATTCTAACCTCCGGCAACCACCCTGTATTTTGGGCAAAAACCAGAAGCTCGGAACCCTCGTTAACGCTTCGAGTACTGAGGCGCTTTACGAGCTTTGTGCAACCCGTACTTCTTCCGCTCCTTTGCGCGTGGGTCACGGGTGAGATAACCCTCAACCTTGAGGGGCTTACGGTTCTCCGGATCAAGCTGACATAGCGCACGAGCAACCCCTAAACGGATAGAATCCGCTTGTCCAGTTAATCCGCCCCCTTTGACATTCACTAAAATGTCATACTCACCCTCTAACCCTAGTGTTTCAAGAGGCGCTTTAGCGGCTGATAGATAACCAGGATTAAATTGAAGGTATAAATCTCCTGGCTTACCATTAATCACCAGCTGACCATTACCAGGAACCAGACGAACACGGGCGATCGCTGACTTACGGCGACCTGTCCCCCAATACATTACGCGATCGACCCTTTCAATAGCTTGCATTAATTGTCTCCTCCGGGAACTGTCTTAATTTCCAAAATTTCCGGCTTTTGCGCTTGGTGTGGATGGTCTGGGCCAGCATAAACCTTAAGCTTAGTAAATAGCTGCCGACCTAGCGTATTCTTAGGTAGCATTCCCTTCACCGCCTGCTCAATAATCCGCTCCGGAATACGAGCTTGAAGCTTAGTAAAGCTTTCAGTCTTCATCCCGCCAGGACGACCAGAATGACGACGATATGTTTTCTGAATACGCTTCTTCCCGGTTACTTCAATCTTCTCAGCATTGATCACGATCACAAAATCGCCTGCATCCAGATGAGGCGTGTAAATAGGCTTGTTTTTACCGCGTAGAATCATTGCAACTCCACTAGCAAGCCGTCCAAGCCGCTGATTCGCCGCATCGACAATATACCATTTTCGTTCTAAAGACTCCTGCGGTGGGAGATAGGTTTTGTTCATAGCCATTTCAAATGTCCTAATTTAGATGTAAGAGTTTCAGAGGAATTTGCGTAGTCTAACAATAGGCAGGTTGAGCCGTCGGGAGAAAGAACCGAGGCTGAGTATCAAACCAGATCTCAGGCGATAATGGAAAGTCAGGATAACCAACCCGCAGGAGACAAAGCCCTTGAGAGGGAGCCGCATACTTGACAAGGTCTCGTCGTTCCTTTTTCCATAGTTCCGTAAATTCAGCAGGCGATCGCGTCCCTCGCCCGACATCCACCAACAGTCCAACCAACAGTCTCACCATGCCATAAAGAAAACCACTCGCTTGTAGCTCGATCTCAACAAACGCTCCCCGTCTGATACATTCTGCCACCTGGACATCTACCCAGGAATGAGAACGACTTGAGCCTGAGCGATGAAAAGCTGCCAAATGATGACAACCTGTCAGAGGATTTAACGCCTCTTGTATGAGCAATTCATCTAGAGGTGCATGGTAATAATGCCATACGAAAGGACGAACGAACAAATTGGGTCGGGACTCGGTGTAGAGAGTGTAGCGATAACGCCGCCATACTGCCGAGAAACGAGCATGCCAATCAGAACTTACAGCCGTCGAGGCTCGGATGAGAATGTCAGATGGCAGGCGATTATTGAGAATGTCCATCCACCGATGAGCAGGAATTAGCTCAGGAGCATCAAAGTGAGCAACTTGGGCCGCTGCATGAACTCCAGCATCCGTTCGACCGGCCCCATGCAATGTAACATGGCGAGCGAGCACCGACTCGATCGATCGCTCAATCTCCTCTTGAACCGTCCGGTGATGAAGTTGCCTTTGCCAACCATGAAACTGAGCGCCCATATACTGAATGATCAGGGCAACTCGTTGAAGCTTCTCCAATGTGCCATCATTTGAGAAATCGGTTAGCGTAGACAAACTTGCAGACATCAGATAAACAATTTACAAGAATTAGGTAAGTTCAATAATCGCCATTTCAGCATTATCACCACGACGGTTAACCGTGCGGTAAATTCGGGTATAGCCGCCTTGACGATCGCCATAACGCTCATCAACCTGTTCAAACAGAGTGTGAACAAGCTGCTTATCGTAAAGATAGCCTAGAGCTTGACGACGAGCCGCCAAAGAGCCATTCTTAGCCAGAGTGATCATTCGCTCTACTTCAGAACGCACCGCTTTAGCCCGCACTCTGGTTGTTGTAATGCTACCGTTGCGAATTAATTCGGTTGTTAGTGCCCTAAGGAGGGCTTTACGCTGATCAGCAGGTTTACTAAGCTGGGGAATTCGACAACGATGACGCATAGGACTTAGGGTAAAACATCAACAATAGTAAATAGAGTAGGAAGGTCGATCTGTTAAAAGACAACAGGGAAAACCCTGTTAGCCCGATCTAGTTTGACCGCGATGACTTATCGTGAGGGAGCGTAATTCCCAGTCGATCTTGTAATGCCTGAATGACTTCCTCAGCAGACTTAGCTCCAAAGTTCTTGATCTCTAACAAATCTTCCTGAGTGTAATCCAGGAGATCAGCGACAGAATTAATCTGCGCTCGCTTCAAACAGTTATACGCCCGAACAGATAGCTGTAGCTCCTCAATAGGAATCTGGTTGTTCGGATCTTCCGTTCCCTCATCAACATCATCTATCTGAGCAAAGTCAATCTCTCGAAGTGGATTAAACAAATCAACCAGGATGTTAGACGCCTGACTCAATGCCTCTTGTGGAGTAAAGCTACCATTCGTCCAAACTTCCATAATCAAGCGATCTTTTTCCAAAGAACCGCCAACTCTTGCATTCTCAACGGTGTAATTTACCTTCCGAACAGGCATGAATACAGCATCAATTTGGAGAAAATCTAAAGCGGCAGCTTCATCGCGCCCACGCTCGATCGCCCGATAGCCAACTCCTTTCTCAATCCGAAACTCCATTTCCAACTTGTGTCCAGCCGCAATGGTAGCAACATATTGATCCGGGTTAACTGCCTCTACCTCTGAGGGAAGCTCAAAGTATTCAGTCGTCACCGTAGCAGGTCCCTCGACTCGCAGCCGACCAATTTGGGGCTGTGATGAGTAACTCTTGAGAACAACTTCTTTCATATTGAGCAAGATATCCAGGACATCTTCCCGAACTCCTGGAATCGTCATAAACTCATGTGTTACACCATCAATACGGACGGCTGTAACAGCGGCTCCCTCTATATTGGACAGCAGGACTCGCCTCAAAGCATTTCCCACTGTGATCCCTTGACCTCGATCCAGAGGCTCCAAAACAAATTTGCTGTACGAACTCCGATCGTCGCCTATATCAGACTCTATGCACTCAACTTGAAACTGTGCCACAGTCCAACCTCCTTTTCCTCTACCCCAGCAAGCGCCACCTTTCTAACCTCACTTGACTCCCTGCCCACGACCATGCTGTTGCACTCGCAACACCTTAAGTCAAAGCAGCGAACAATTCACCCTCATCAAACTCTGCGCCGTTTGGGCGGACGGCATCCATTGTGGGGAATAGGAGTAACATCTCTAATCAGAGTAATCTCCAATCCAGCACCTTGTAATGCACGAATAGCTGTTTCTCGCCCGGAGCCTGGGCCGCTGACCATCACCTCAATTTGACGCATTCCCTGATCGATCGCTCTACGAGCCGCATTTTCAGCAGCGGTCTGAGCAGCAAAAGGAGTACCCTTTTTCGCTCCTTTAAATCCACTTGAACCCGAAGAAGCCCAAGAAATAGCCTCACCATTGGTATCGGTGATCGTGACAATGGTGTTATTGAAGGTAGATTGGATATGGGCCATACCACTCGGTACATTCCGCTTCTGCTTTTTTGCTCCAGTTTTCTTGGTAGGTTGTCGCGCCATATTTAAATTTTGCCTAGCTAGGATTTAACTTAACAATTTCAGACATTCAGGCTCAGGTACCCGCTAGTTAAATAGAGCCTACAGCCTGATGCCGTCCCCAACACATCGATCACGCCTAACCTTTCGTTTCCAAACTTGTAGTAGATCAAGTCTGGACATTGGAGAATACGCCGCTATGCATTAACGATTAGCCAACAGCAGCTAATCGAACTAAACAGCCAGCCGCCAATCTTACTTCTTGCTCGGCGCTTTCTTTTTGCCCGCTACCGTTCGACGCCCTCCCCGTCGGGTGCGTGCATTCGTCCGCGTTCTCTGCCCTCGGACTGGCAAGCCTAAACGATGACGACGACCACGATAAGTACCAATGTCCATCAATCGCTTGATGTTCAAGGCTTCCCATCGCCGCAGATCACCTTCGACCTGGTAATCATCTTCAACTGCCTCCCGTAGAGAAGCAACCTCAGCATCTGTCAAGTCTTTGATGCGAGTATCAGGATTAACACCCGTCTTTGCTAAGACCTGCTTAGATCGAGTTAAACCGATTCCATAAATGTAGGTTAGACCTATCTCAACACGTTTGTCCCGTGGAAGGTCAACGCCAGCGATCCGTGCCACGCTTCAAATCTCTCCAAATAGGATGAAAACATAGACGCTCCAGAGGAGCAGTCCTTTCGGAAGTTTGCTACCAACAAGCAAGCTAACCCTGACGTTGCTTATGCTTAGGATTGGAGCAAATTACCATGACTCTGCCGCGCCGACGAATGACACGACATTTCTCACACATTTTACGAACAGATGCTCGGACTTTCATGTCCTAAAATCACAACACTACAAAACTAATATGATAGCAATTTTCTTTTATTCTGTCAAGAGTGGCAGAGTGATCCTCAGTTAAACTCCACCTTTTTGTCAAAGGGAAGTGGAGGCTGCTACAACAACGTAGGATCATTTTTTGCGAAGCCGATATGTTATTCTGCCCTTGGTCAAATCATAGGGAGTCAATTCCACTTTGACTCGATCGCCCGGCAGAATTTTGATGTAATTCCGGCGAATTTTGCCAGATATATGAGCCAAAACATTAAAACCATTATCAAGGTCAACACGAAACATTGCATTAGGCAACGAATCCGTCACCGTTCCTTCCATTTCAATCAAATCTTGCTTAGACAATGCGCTTTTCCTCAACTACTACAGAAACAACATGGATAAGTATAGAGAAGTAGAGACACAAGGCATCAAAAAGATTACTAAATCTCTTGCTGTCTAGCGAATGTTGGATCAACTGCCTATACCTGTTTTATCCAATTGCTGTCTCAACTCATAAACTCCCGTATACAGACTAACAAATGTTTACGAGGAAGAGGTTGACCTCTCAGCGAACTAAAAATTGGACTAAAACAAATGTCACTAGTACTCTACGGCGTAAATTCAGCTATGCTTAAAGATGTCCTTTCAGAGCATGTATCCCCTTGCCAAAATCTGCCCCCAAAGCCCTAAAGCTAGACGATAACGAGCGAGAACAACTCCAGCAGT
>JAAUSF010000185.1 GCA_012033255.1 Cyanobacteria bacterium RU_5_0 | reverse complement strand
GTTGCATGGTTTGTTCAATCTCAGTGGGGTAGGATTGCATCATTAAGGGGAAACGGTGAGGGTTGCCTTTAGCCTATCACTCTCCTCCTTAACTCTCCGGTCTTATTTTGTTCCTATTCCTAAGAGTTGCTGTCAAAAGACATTTTAGACAAATACATCTAAATTGCATCCTCAATCATCACAAGTTTGGTTTTCACAAATCTTGAATTTGCGCTACGACTTCTAACTCACCTTGTGAATCAGTTCGCATCACAACCATTCCCCCTTCCTGTGGGTTAACCCCGCTAATGGCTCTAATATTAGTGAAATGTGACACGATCACAATCACACCATCCGTATTTCGGTGATTAAAAATCTGTCGGCGCACCTGTTCTGTCTGTTCAATTTCAGTTGTGCGATCGCTAAAAGTAGAATTCAGCATCGGAGAGGGTAAGACATCCCCTAAATCCAATAATTTTGCAGTGTCTAGACAGCGACAATACTGGCTGGAGATGACCCGGTGAATGGGGATATCGCGATCGCGAAACGCCTGACCAATCCGGGCGGCTTGCTCTCTGCCTGCCTCCGACAAGTTGCGCTGGGTGGTGCAATCATCAATCTGAAACCCAGGTGGGTCGCCCGTTCCCTCAACTGTTTCGGCATGACGCAACAGCACTACATATCCTCTTCCCTGCCGCATCTGCGTCCAGATATCTGGGTCTGCCTGAGTAGCATTTAACGTTTCAGAAGGCTCCGACTGGGGCGTTTCAGCGAGTTCTAAAGAACGGGTAGAACTAGCTGAAGGAGTCACTGTGGGCGAGTTTGGGCTGTTGCTAATAGCTTGAGGAGCACAGCCAACCAACAGTAAAAAAAGAACAGTTTCTTTCATCCACAGAAATCGACCAACAGATTTCATCTCAACTCCTGATATTTCTAGTCACCACCACGGGCAGGGGCACAATGATTTTTACGTTCACTAGAGTACGAACCTGCATCGGATTAGCTCGATCGCGCCACCCGATCAATAGGTCGCGGATTAGGCAGACGCACCAGTCCGTTGAACTGTTTACCCGGATACCAGGGCATCTGGCCGAGTCTGTCAAAGCCAGAAAGACTTTCCATGTGCTGCACCATCCGGGCACGCATCGCAGTATCAGGAAGCGGTTCCTTCAGTGCTCCCATATTTTCAGTCAGATGATCAGGGTTCGATGTCGCTGGAATGGCAGCGGTCACAGCAGGGTGCGAGATGACATATTTGAGGAAAAACTGTGCCCAGTTCTCGCAGCCAATTTCACGGGCAAAATCGGGAAGAGGTTGTCCTTTAACCACTTCAAACAGACGTGCCTTCTCAAGAGCCATGTTGACTAGGACGGCTGTGCCCTGCTCTGCTGCTGCTGGGAGAATTCTCTCTTCAACGCTACGTTCAAAGATCGAGTAACGGACTTGCACAAAGTCCAGATCGCCGTTCTCGATCCACCATTCCATCGGTGCGTTATACAGCGCCTCATGATGCGTTACCCCAACGTAGCGAATTCGACCTTCCTGCTTCCATGCCTTTAGTAGGGGTACAATCACTTCTACATTCACCAGGGTATGAACTTGCATCGCATCAATGCGATCGCGCGACAGTCGCTCCATTGATTGCTCTAACTGGCGTTGGGCGTGACTGCGATCGCTCAGATATTCACCCGTTGCCCAGATTTTGTTCGTAATGAATAGATCGTCAGTCACGCCGAACGCTCTGGCAAACTCGCCTACATTCACCTCTGACATGCCATAGAGTGGTGAAACGTCAATTTGCCGCCCACCTGCATCTATAAAGCGTCGCATGACTTGCTGAATGTTGTCACGCGGCTGGTCAGACAGCACGTCGAAGGTGAGAAACGTTCCTAGCCCGATCGCAGGTATTCTTTCTTTGGTACGCGGAATCTCTTTTGTAATTACGTCTGATGATGGGTTGAGCATTAGTGGGGATGCTTGCTCTTGCGCTTGCCCAGTTCCACCGCCATTGAGAATAGCCGGAATTGCAGCACTAGCTGCCCCTAAGCCCATCAGTCGAAGTGTTGTTCGGCGAGACAGCGAAGCGCTGCTGCAAGCAGATCGGTCAGGAGTCAGATGAGACTGATCAGGGTTCATCGCAATACCTCTTATAGTTGATGTAAAAATTGAGATGCTTGAATCTAGCGATCGCAGACTGATAAGAATCATTAACTGCTCAAACTCATGCTAAGAGCAAAGTCAGGAGTTGCTATTTCTGATTTGATATGGCGTAATAACTGTAAGTTATTACCAGGTTACTTTCATGGAACTTCGCCAGATCAAATATTTCGTTACGGTGGCTGAAGAACTGCACTTCGGTCGAGCGGCTGAGCTACTGCACCTGAGTCAACCCGCACTCAGCAAGCAGATTCAAGCATTAGAAGACAGCTTAGACGTGCAACTGCTGGAGCGGACAAAACATTGGGTGAGGTTGACGATCGCGGGACAAAAATTCCTCGAAACCGCCTATCGAATTCTGCACGAGGTCGAAGAAGGCATCCAAGTGACAAGACAGGTGGCGGATGGAGAAATGGGCAGGCTCAGAATTGGTTTTACTGAAGCAACCTTGTTTAGCCTTGCACCAGGTATCGTCAAAACCTACCGAGAGCAATATCCACAGGTCGAATTGATTCTGACTAGTGGAGGAACGGAAGCTCACGTTGAAGCACTCCGCACTCATCAAATTGATCTAGGTTTTGTGTATCTTCCCATTCGCGAACCGTCTCTCTCGATTCACCCGTTGTTTGAAGAAGTTTATATCGCAGCATTGCCCACGTCCCACCGATTGGCTCGACAGAAACAGATCGCACTCCAGTCTTTGGCAAACGAACCGCTCATTTTTTATCCGCGATCGCTGGCACCTGTACTCTATGCCAATTTCATCAAATGCTGTGAACAAGCTGGGTTCGTGCCTAACATCGTGCAGGAGGCTGAATTCGCTCAAACTCGCTTGGGGTTGGCGGCGGCTGGTGTTGGCATTACATTTGTTCTCTCCGATATGCAAAGTCTGAGCGCAAAAGGCGTTGTTTATCGACCGCTCATTGGAAATTTTCTGATGCTAAAATTAGCCTTAGCATGGCGAAAGAACGAGTCTTCACCCGTCGTACATGAATTTATTAAAGTACTTACAGTTGTCTCCTTCCCCAGTTTAGCCACTCCTGATCCGCGTGATTGAAGGCAGCAACGTCTGGGTTTATGAATACGTTGTGAACGGATACAAAGCGAATGCGATCGCATTTCCACTCGATGACAATAGGATCGCTACCTTGGGCACGCCCTACGACATCACGCTTCAGGAATTGCGGATTGAGTGTTTATTTCTCGCAGATGCAACAACTGAGCAAACCTGGAAATTGATCAGCAGTGATACAAATACATGAAGTTAGGAATCAGTGCAGAACTCTGCAATCACCTGCGCTTTAACCGCATCAAGCGGGAAGTTTTTAGGATAGGTGGAATACATCAGCATGATGCCTTGAAGTGTTGAGGAGAAATAGAGCGATCGTTGCCGGGGATTTTGCACTCCCAGTTTTTTGAACATCTCTGTTTGCACTTCAAACTGTCGGGCTTGCTCGTCCATCAATTTTTGGCTGTATTTCGCCACGACCGGATCGAGTTTTGGTTGAGTGAATAGATTCAGGTAAAACCGAAACACCTCCATCTGCCGCTGCACATCGTCTAATGCACCTTCCGCAATATGCCGAATTTGCTTAGCAGGCGTTGACTTTGTTTTGGCAGCATTCATCACCACCAGCACATCGTTAATGCGACTATCAACCAATGCCGCCAGCACGTCCTCTTTGCTTTTGAAGTAGTGATACAACAGTCCTTTAGAGATTTCTGCTTGCTTTGCAATCTCCTCAATTGAAGTTGAGTGATAGCCCTTCTCACAAAACAAACTTAATGCAGTTGCGAGAATGTGTTCAGTCGTGGCGCGCCGGATGCGATCGTTTTCTGCGGGAGTGCGGGGCATTGTCGTTACTCCTGCACGAGTTCACGCAGATCTACAATTTCAGGATACTGAGTCAGGTTATCCGTAATATCAAACCAGGGAACTTTCGATTTCACACAATTATCCAGCCAAGCTATCCAACCATTCAGAACAGTATTAACTGGACTGAGCCAGGTTCTCCTGATGATGGTGCTGGATATATTCCTGTCCCCATTGCCAAAGTGCGTCAAAGGCAGGTCTAAGTTTCCGCCCTTGTTCTGTTAAAGAATATTCAACCCTGAGTGGCATTTCCTGAAAGTCTTGCCGATAAATAATCTCATGTTGCTCCAGTTCGCGCAATTGTTGGATTAGCATTTTCTCTGTAATCCCTGAAACAGCCCGCTTTAATTCACCAAAGCGCATCGATTTTTCCTGGAGCTTCCACAAAATTATGATTTTCCATTTGCCGCTAAGGGCTTGAACAGCCACATCAATCGGACAATTGCATAATACTCTCTGGGTATCCATCATTGCCTGACTCCTTTCTATGAAACTGAAGGTACTTACCAAAAAGTAGGTTCTGTACAGGCAGAAAATGCCAACCTATGATCAGGATAACAGGCAATAAAGCCTTAGCACAAAAAGCGGTTGGCACATATAGTTTCATGCTGAAAATTATCCTCAAAGAGCCAGGAGAAACACTGTGAAGGTTTTGATTGTTTTCGCTCATCCAGAACCAAAAAGTTTTAATGGCGCATTGTTCAGAGGGCAGTCGATACGCTCAAAGAATTTGGGCATGACGTGCAGTCCTCCGATCTTTATGCAATGAAATTTGACCCTATATCCAATCGTCACAACTTCACTTCTACAAAAGATCCTGACTACTTCAAACAACAGATTGAAGAGATTCATGCGACTGAAGTTGGAGGCTTTATTCCAGAGATCGAAGTTGAAATTCAAAAGCTGGAATGGTGTGATTTGACGATTTGGCAGTTTCCCTTATGGTGGTTTAGTATGCCTGCTATTTTGAAAGGATGGGTCGATCGCGTCTTTGCAATGGGGCGAGTATACGATGGCGGACACATTTATGAAACAGGTCGATTTCGAGGCAAAAAAGCAATGCTTTCGTTGACTGTAGGCGCAACAAAAGATGCTTATCTTGAGGATGGTTTTAATGGCGATATCGATGCCATCCTTCGCCCAATTCAACGAGGCATTCTCGAATTTACTGGCTTCAATGTCCTTTCCCCACACATCGTGTATGCTCCTGTCCGGCAAACTGATGAAGTTCGTCAGGAGATTCTAGATAATTTTTCTCGACGACTGAAAACCATTGAAAGTGAGTTGCCGATCGCTATCGGTAAGTATTAATCGGTGTTCTGAAAAATCAGTAAGAAGCAGAAGAACAACACGCTGTGAAGAACACAGTAGAAAGATTGAATCCTCAACAATGAGTTCTTTTGCCTTTGATCGGACTAGTTAAGGAAATCATCCTGAGAAAGCATTGCATCAAAAAATATTCGTTATGAGCAAGATGAAACACTGTGCAGTATCAGAGTGTGTGAAGCAGCTTGACGCAGCTCAAGAAAAACCGCTTCCCGATTTAACATGGGAGTTTCAGCAGCTTCACAGCAACTTTGAAGTTTCTGATGAATTACTCCATCAAGAATGTGGTGTAGATACGTGGTACGAAGGATGTAAATCCCGTCCAAATTGGATTCTGAGCAAATCGACGCCTCCTTGCGTTGATAGCTGAAGTGAGTCTCACTCATCGTCAGTTGAAAGTGTTTTGCAACTTTGAATCGGTTCATCACTTGACCGACTCGTAGAGCAATTTCATCCTTCCCTTTTAGGGGCTTGCGTAGAGGTTGCGTCGCCTTCACAATCTTTGCAAATTCTTGCTCTGTGGCTTCGAGTAAAGACTGGCGAGTCTGACTTCGTTGCCTCGCCAATGCACCGTTATAGCTGTAGTCAGTTAGGTTAGGACATGGACATTTTTGTGGGCGGCTCCGCCGCCCCACAAAAATGTCCTAACCAATATGACTATGGCTATATAACGCTTTTAGACCCTGATTTGCTCCCGGAACTTCCGCTTAGCTATCAATCCTGACTCAGCACTCAGTCCTCAGAACTCAGCACTTGCCAAGGCTTTCGGATAGGCTCTTAGTGGCAGGTTACAGTTCTCGAATTGAGGCTAAATCCGATCGCAATGCGGCTGCACTGATCCCAGCGCGATGGACCACTAGCACTCCCAAGGCTTCCAGGTAAGAGTGAACATTGAGGATCGGAATTCCCAATTGCTCAGCAGAGACATTCAGACGAGTGTGATTATCGCTAACGGTAATGATTTGAGTGGACGTGTGACTGAAACTGAGAACCGCACTACCCCCGCAAGCCGTTGCCGGAATGATCACGGCATCAACCTGATCTGCCCAAATATCACTGGGTTGAGATGTTGATGAAGGGTTGATGAATTGAGGCGATCGACTCAATCCCACCAGGACACAAGGCAGAAACGTATATCCCAACTCTTCTGCTGCCGATCGAGGAGATAGGGCAGGATCGATCGGCAAAGGAGATAAGGCAGGCGCATGGGCACAAGGAATCTGAAAGGTGCGAACCACGAGATGACTAATGACGGCTTCGGCACCTGCCAACGGATCGACCCCTTGACCATGCCGATAGAGCGTTAGGGCTTCACTGCCTGAATCCTCTGGAAAGCGTGCAACGACCGCGATCGCTCTGCTTTGGCGTGGCTGATTAGCGTTTCAACCGATCGCAACAGGCTATCTGGATTTTGAATTGTCCCCCAAGTAGCTCCCGATGCGGCTGTTCGCAGTTCTACGCCAAGCGGAGCATCAGTGACAATGTAGTCTGTCAAATTCAGTCCCAGTGTGGCTCTCGTCGCATCTGCGACTTGGAGATGGCGCAAGCGTAAGTCTGGCTCAATGCCGCGATCGAGTATCAGTCCAACGCGATTCTGGTATACAGGACGTAATCCCCATTGGTTGGCAGCAAAGTGATCCAGTCCATATCCTTCGACATAGAAGGCATTGGGCATTGACCAATATAACTGTGCCCCATTCAGGACATTGGGATGCGTAATGAGCCGATCGGCCACTTGAGCCATTGCTCTTGCGACGGGCAGAGCATCGCCTGCATACCCCCCGATCGCCGCCCCAATTCCCGTAGGGACAATCAAAACAACCGTATACGGACGTTGGTAAGGAGATGAGTTCAAATGGTTGTCACCTTAGCTGGAATCAGAAATTCAGAAGAACTCGTAATCACTGCTTCAATGTGAACAGTTTGGCGATCGGGATCGACCGCCGTAATTGCCCACCGCAACGGGTCGCCCCATTTCTGGAGTTCAGCAACAATCGATCGGTGCAATTCCTCTGGGGAGGAGAGGCGATCGAGTTCCAGGGTAATGAAATGAATCACCATACCATGTCAAATCCGGTTAATCAGTCATCGCGTTATGCGTAGGGCAAACGGCTATATCTATAGCAAGAGTTTATCGAATTGGATCAAGGGCAAACGCAATCATCGCCGCCCTTTTGTTTCCTGAAACTGTCCAAACTGTAACCGATAAACGGTATCTTCCTTCTCTGTCTCCACCTTGAGATCAGAGCGAGGGTAAGCGACACAGAGCAACACATAGCCTTGAGCCTGAAGCTCCGGACTCACACCCATTCCATCACTTTGATCGATCGAGCCGTCTCCGACAATTTGTGCCGCACAAGTCGTACAAACCCCCGCAGTGCAAGAAAAAGGCAAATCTATTCCGGCGGCTTGCGCGGCTGCCAAAATCGTCTGATTGTCAGGCACAGTCAGCGTATGCGTGTTGCCCTGATGCTGAATTTCAACCGTGTAAGTTTTTGTCATAAACAGCGTCTTGTCGGAAACTCCTCTCCGATCCGTAAATCTCCAACTCTACTATCTATAGCAGATCCAAGGTACCCCGTAGAACTGTTTTCCTTCTGGAAGCTACCGTGTACACTCATCTCTTTTCAGTTAATGAAAACCGCTATGGGTTCATGCTTCAGGAAAAGTACGCTTAAAGTCATCAATCAACTCGTCGATCTCTTCAAGTGCCTGGTTGACATCGATCCGCAAGGTGCCTAATCGGGCTGTTCGAGTAGCCGGATTAGGGTGTCTCGTTTGCTCTCAATCAGCTTGAATCGTTCGCGTAGTTCGTTGGGGTTTAGCTGAGAATCTGGCATGAATTCAACTCCGATCGTCGTTTGGGTCTGAAATGCAAAGATAATGATACTTGTTAAGTAAACTGCTCAGCACATCGATCATGGTACGCCAAATTTCTCTAGGAACGTTGGGTTTAGTCGTCGGAAGTTTTCTTTCCGTCGTTGGATTTGCTGCCTATTTTTCAGAAAATGCTACATTGAATCTGGTCGGATTTTTCTACGGTATTCCGTTGTTATTAGGGGGATTAGCCCTCAAAGCCGCCGAACTCAAACCTGTTCCTTTCTCTAAACCCACATCTTCAGAGGTATTGGCACTACGAGAAAAGCAAGCAACGGCGATCCAAAAGCAAATTCGCACCGATGTAACCCGCTATCGCTATGGGCAAAAGGCACACCTGGATAGTTCCCTCAGCTATCTGGGGCTGGCTCCCTCCGATGAAGAGCGTCCTGTTTTGCAAGGAGTGCGCGAGGAGGAAGTGAATGGAACCTATGTGTTGGTGTTGGAATTTGATGCGCCACTGATTGGGTTTGAGGTGTGGCAGCAAAAGCAGGAGAAGTTCGATCGCTTTTTCGGTTCTGGTCTACGAGTCGAGTTGCGCCAGCCTGAGAAAGAACGAGTTGATTTGGCGCTGATTGCAGTCCCAGAATCGTGAACTTTACATCACTTAATGCAATGCCTTCATGCGAGTTCTGTCAGCCCTCCAAAGGAGGAGAACAGATGCCAAAATAAAAGGATTGAGAGAAAAGAATTCTTTGGAGGTGCGGAATGGCGATCGAACGCAGAATGTTCAAGGGCGCGTTTCTGCCAACTGAAGTCGTAGAGCTACGGCAGATGTGCTTTACACCTGGACGGCTTTTTGAACCTGGAAAATATTTGGCAGGAGAGTTGCCAGATTTGGCGTTTGAAATGGGATTAGTCGATCGCCTGCCTCCGGTTCGTGGCAAGAATGCGGAGATTCGAGACGAAAATTCACCCTCCGAAACTGAATCTTAGTCTCCTGTTCTAGTTCCAAAATCGCCACACGGTGTTCAGAGGGCGCAAACATGACAGTGGATGAGGCGTTAGCCTGGTGGAGCAGGTACTAGGGCAGGGAGTTCTAAGCGAGATTCAAATTATCATCTTCCGGGGAGCCTGGAATGGGTGGTCGTATGAAAAGATCGCCAATGGCGCTCAGTACAATGCAGGATATGTCAAAGACGCTGGTGCCAAATTATGGCGGCTGCTGACAGAAGGATTCGGCGAGGAAGTCACAAAGCAGAACTTTAGAAGAGTTCTAGAACGCCAGCAAACGATCGGGGATCGAGGGTTAGGGGGCAAAAAGACAATGCCTACTCAGGCTGAGATGCCCCAATGGGATTGGGGTGGAGCGATCGATGTCTCCCGCTTCTACGGACGCACCGCCGAACTAGAATTACTTAACCAACAGATCGTTGAACGCCAATGTCGCGTCGTTGCCCTAATCGGCATGAGCGGAATCGGCAAAACTGCCCTCGCCGCCAAATTCATCCAAGCCTTAGCCGATGCCCCCCATCCCCTCACTCCCTCATCCCCCCATCCCCCCA
>JAAUSF010000184.1 GCA_012033255.1 Cyanobacteria bacterium RU_5_0 | reverse complement strand
AGAATCTACCAATTCGTAGGATGGGCAAAGGGTCTTACCCGTGCCCATCGTCAGCCAGAATCATGGATGGGCACGGATGCCTTTGCCCATCCTACGCAGGTATTTTATCTGTCGGAAATCTCCTTAACAAGCCTAACCCAATTTCCACTGTGGGCTGGGGGGTTCTGTGGAAGCAATCAGTTTTCCTTGTGAAATCACATAGGAGACGGTGGCTTGCCGTCGGATCGCTTCATATCGATTCTCGGCATCCAGCACAATCAAATTGGCAGGTTTGCCGACTTCCAGACCATATTGATCTTCGATATGCAAAGTTTTTGCTCCATTCCACGTCACCATGTTGTAGCAGGCATCAATCTCCGATGTACCTGTCATTTGGCAAACATGGGCTGCCATACTTGCGACGTTCAACATATTCCCTGTGCCGAGAGAATACCAGGGATCTTGAATGCAATCATGTCCCAGGCTAACGTTTTGCCCTTGCTGCCAAAGTTCTTTTACGCGAGTCACACCCCGACGCTTAGGATAAGTATCTGTGCGTCCTTGTAACGTGATGTTGATGAGGGGATTGGCAATAAAGTTAATGCAGGTATGCTGCAAAAAGCCCATTAGCTTGAAGGCATAGGCATTGTTATAGGAGCCGAATGCGGTTGTGTGGCTGGCTGTCACCCGCGATCCCATACTAGAACGAATGGCGCAGGCAATCACGACTTCTAGGAATCGTGCCTGATCGTCGTCAATTTCGTCGCAGTGGATGTCAACGAGGCGATCGTATTGCTCTGCTAGCTCGAAGATTCGGTGAACCGATCGCACCCCATCCTCGTGGGTCAATTCATAGTGAGGAATGCCGCCCACCGCATCGGCTCCTAGTTTCAGAGCCTCTTCCATCAATGATTCATTTTGGGGATTGCCATACACGCCATCTTGAGGAAATGCCACAACCTGAAGCGTCATCCAGTCTTTGACGAGATCCCTTACCTCTAACAACCCCTTGAGGGCAATCAGATTTTTTTCACTCACATCCGCGTGGCTACGGACGAATAAAACTCCTTGCATTGCCTGTTGCTTGAGAGTAGCAATTGCTCGCTCCTTCACGTCTTCTAGTGTGAGACTTTGCTTGCGATCGCGCCAGATCTCGATTCCCTCAAACAAGGTTCCGCTCTGATTCCAGCGTGGCTCTCCAGCCGTCAATGCTGAATCGAGATGAATATGCGACTCTACAAAAGGAGGACTGATGATCTGGCCCTGGAGATCGAACTCCAATCGAGCAGGTCGAGCAGGTTGATCCAGTTGGGATGCAACAGCAGCAATTTTGCCATCTGCGATCGCCACATCTACCACCTCTGAGGGCTGGTTCGGATGAAGTAACCGACCGTGGCGAAGCAGAATATCATATGACTGAGACATGAACCCTTAGCAGCGAACGTTTCAGCTATCAGGATAACGTTCACCGCGATCGAGTGTTAGTAGCGAGACGAGCAAGCGACTAATTTCATCACATCGATTCACGTTCATGCCTTCGATTTAGAGACAGGCGTAGGAGCGGGTTCTCAAGCAAACGATAAATGTGTTCACCCAGGATCGGGCAGGCTCCGAAGAACGCGAATTGAGAGATTAAACCACCGAATGTTTCGGTGGAACCCGCCCTACAGGGCTATGAGCCAATTACCTATTCCGTGTCCAAATCTATGCGATTAATATTTATAGCGTGTATGGTTTGCGTTTCAATGATCTGGCTGGGTTTAGCCTATGAATTAACTTAACCTATAAATACGAAATATGCGGACTATCTATTATGCGAGTGGTGCCAGTTGTGGGGCTATGCGAAATATCTGTGCTATGTAAGCGGTGCCTATTACAAATTAGGCGAACTATCTTATTTATGTTGATGCCAGTTATGTCAGCTATACGAAGTATCCTATCAACGACCTAAATTATGTTTCCTACTATTTACTTACTGATGCGGACTTTGCTTTATGCAGAATTCCCTAACTTATGCAAAATTATTTAACCGATGCGAGTTCGTATCCTCAGGTGTCTATCTAATAAATCAACTCCATAATTACCGATTACGCATTCCCACTGACCTTTTCTGGAAAATTTATCTGCTCTTAGTCCACTAGCCGCAGCAACCCTTTCTTCCACGCCTCAAAGACCCGATCGACTTGTCGCTGTTCTTCGCTTGTCAAATCAGCACTTCTAAAGGCGATCGCCTTTAGCCGCGACTGATCAGCCCGCGTAATACGACGAGTTGAAACGATCTGGTCAGCCACTTGCTGGAGTGAATTTGATGGTAGATGTACGGAAGGGGGGGCAGAGACAACCATAATATTTCGGATTTTCAGGAGGCTTTAACACTTTCCAGTATCAGTCATTTCACGGGGCGATCGAGTGATTGAGAACGATTTGGCGGGTGATCTTATCAAGCAAAGCCTTGTGATGTGGGTCTTTCAGTAATGTGATCTATATCTGCCTTGCTTTGTGATTTCGATCAATGTTTAGTAACTTTACGTAGATATGATTTTAATTTAATACATGAATCAAGGATGGGTTGACAATTAGCCTGGATTCATACAATCTATATACAGTATCGCTTTGCGATCTGTTCTCATGAATCTCAACTCGGATAAGTCCGAAGTTCCTTCGTGCAAGAATTTAACGTAGGATTTATAGAACGTTAACTAAGCTACTGCAACCCATCCGCAGAGATGGCAAACTCTCTGACAGTGGGATTAATCTAGCCGCAATTAGTCAGGATGGGTGTAATCTGCCAGCCATATCTCAGCAGGGTGTTGTTTAAGTTTGTTAAATTGAGTGGCGTTTACATAGCAATTTCCATCCGTGTTTTTCCCTGTTCTTCTCATCAGCAAATCATTGAGTCATCGGTTTTTCAGGAGTTTTCAGCAATCGAGTTGGTTTCGGTTAGTTTTTGAGCGAATTTGGACTGCTTTGGGGCAGGCTCAGCGACAAGCTCAATGTGAGCGCATCGTTAACCAAATCACGACGCAAACACGCCAGAGTTTAGACCTGAATACGATCCTGACCCAAGCCATTGCCCAACTCCTTGAAATCCTAGAAGCCGATCGCTGTATCGTTCATCTGGTTGAAAATCTGGAAGCGGAAACTACCGAGGATTGGGAGCGATCGCAGCCTGATCTGCATTGGGCAGTCTTGCGGCGCAAGCATCTTTATGAAGTGTACCGTCCACCGTTTCTGCCGTCGATCGATGATTTTGATACGAATGGTCCCATTACCCAATGGGTGATTCAGCATCGTCAGAAAGTCATCATTCCGGATATCAAACGAGATAGCCGCATTGGTACAATCAATCAGGAATATCGAATCGCTCAGATTAAGTCTTCGTTGGTTGTTCCGGTTCAAACGGGCGAAACACTACAAGCTATCCTTTACCTTAACCAGTGTTCTCGCATTCGGCGCTGGTCGAAAGATGACCAGAAGTTGGCACAAGCCGTAGCAGATCAATTAGCCATTTCTATCCAGCAGGCACACCTATACGCCCGCACTCGTCAGCAGGCGATCAAAAGCGAAATTCAGGCTAAACATCTGGAAGAAACCTTGCATCACTTACGCCAAACGCAAGCTCAACTGATTCAAAGTGAGAAAATGTCTAGCCTGGGACAAATGGTGGCTGGCTTGGCGCACGAAATTAATAACCCAATCAGCTTCATCTACGGCAACATTCCTTATGTTGAGAGCTATCTGAAAGATCTGATTTTCTTGATTCGAGGCTATCAAGCCCGCCACCCTCAACTCATTCGAGATTGCCAAGACATTGCTGAAGAGATTGATTTAGACTTTCTTCTGCAAGATGTTCCGCGTGTCTTGGGTTCTATGAAAACCGGAGCTACCCGGATTCAAGAAATTATTACTACGCTTCGTAGTTTTTCTTCGCTCGACGGAGCGCAACGACGAGTTATTAATCTGCATGAAGAATTAGACAATGTTCTGTCGATTTTGCATCCTCAACTAATACCTGATATTGAAGTAGTGCGATGCTACGGGAATTTACTAGAGGTAGAGTGTTATCCGCGATTGCTGAGTCAAGTCTTCATGAACCTGCTAGTGAACGCGATCGAAGCGCTTCATTCTCCTCATATGTCCGTACAAGATTCGCAGCACACACCTAAAACGATTACTATCAGAACTTCCCAGCTTTCTGACTCAATCACAGGAGACACTTGGCTGAGGGTGGCGATCGCTGACAATGGTTGTGGCATTCCGTTTAAGGTACAGCCTAAAATCTTTGACCCGTTCTTTACGACTAAAGACGTTGGGCAGGGCACTGGCTTAGGTTTAGCCGTCAGCTATTACACCGTTGTTAACCAACATCACGGTCAACTTAAATTCCACTCTGAACCGGGCAAAGGCGCAGAATTCATTGTTGAACTCCCGATCGAACAGCCTGATTCACATCTATACCGATTTTCGTGCAGAGACACCCCAACTTTATCCCAAACTCGATGGGAACCGAGGAGGAGATAAAAAGAATTTACTCTTCATCTTTCATCTTTCATCCTTCATCCTTCATCCTTCTTGTACGCTTTCACCTTCCTGGATTTGAGGCAGCTTGATCACATAGCGCAGTCCTTCTTCGGTAGACCCTTGGACGGTGATATTGCCACCATGCATTTCGGCGAGTTGGCGACTGAGTAGCAATCCTAAGCTCTGACGAGAATCATCTGGCGTAAAGAGTTCTGTGGCAGGGTGAAGGGTGTTATTGGGGGCGGAATCGTTTGAGTCATTTGAGTCATTGAGCCAATTAGAGGCTCGATCGCCCCAACCCGATTGAGTGGTTACAGTCGAAAACTGAGCCAGCGCTGGGCTGGACGTAAATTCAACTTGAGGTAACCCCTCGCCAAGCCAGGGATGAGACGTCCAAATGGTCAGGTTTAAGCCGTTTTGCCGACGAGAGATGTGAACCCGGATGATGCTATCAGTGCTAGAAGACTGAATCACGCTAAACACAAGGTGATAGAGCATTTGCCGCACTTTGTCTTTGTCTAGCAACCAAATTCGCGATCCTGGCTCAATGGTTAACTGAACCTGCTGATCGCGTCGTTGGGCAGCTTGCTTTAAACTGCTAATTGCTTGCTGGCAGAGCATTTCAATATCAACAGGGCTGAGATTAAGGCAGTGGTTACCGTCATCCAGTAATCCTAATTCCACAACTTCATTAACAAGCGAAAGCAAATATTGACCACTATTGCGAATGATGTCAATGTACTCTTTTTGCTTTTCAGTTAAGGAACCGTAGATTCCCTGCCCTAGTACACTTGCCATTCCCAAAATAGAAGTGAGGGGAGTACAAAGCTCCTGCGTCATCTGCGACATTAAATTTGTTTTAACAGAAGGAGCCGTTGCTTGAGATTGGGCAAATGAAGAGTGATTCACAGACGTTGCTGGCTGAGTTAAACCGTCTAGGGTTGGGTGCTTAAGTAGGCGATCGTGTTCAAATTCACTAATGCTCCACCGTGCAATTAATTGTAATGTTTCGATATCTTTGCTTGTAAAATCCCGTGGAGCTAATGCCATCACCGCAAGCATCCCTACGCAATATCCCTTAGAGGTCATGAGCGGTACACCAAGATAGGCTCGAATGCCATAGCGTTGCACAAGCAGGCTGTCTACAAACATCAAGTGAGTTGTGGTGTCAGCGATCGCGAGAACGTGTTGACCGTCAATAACGTGAGTGCAGAAAGAATCTCGACGCGGTAACTGGCGAGAGGAAGCTAAATCATTCATTAAGCCTATTCGGGAAAGACCAACCGCCGATTTAAACCAAAGGCGATCGCGATCGAGCAACCCTAATACACAAATCGGTGCATCAAGAAAATGAGCGGCAGTTTGAGTCGCCTCCTCAAAAATAGGGACACTCTCGGTTTCCAATAAACCAAGTTCCCCTAAAATTCGTAACCGTTGCTGCTCCTGTTCTGATTCAGGCATCTGATCATGACGGTTAAATAATCTGTCATCAGGGCTTATCATTTGCCACCCTTCCCTCATGTTTCCTACATCAACCATCGGGTTAATCAAGTAATCGATGGTCATTCACTATACATACAGTTCCCCATCTTTTTTCACCACAAACATTATTAGATGGAGATTATTGAATTTTCAGAGTATTCAAGGGTTGAGGCAATGAAACAGATTAAGTAATTTTCAGTAGATCCACTGGATGAATCAGTCTGAATCAGTACTCTGAGTAAGAGCGAAACACCTTTCATTCCTATGTCTGGGATGCCTGACCCAAATGGGAAAGGCTATATCAAGATACTTAGCAAAACTGCTTTTTGTGCATTTGGTTTTGCTACTAAGCCGATCGCAACTTTGGGGCTTGAGTGTGAGTAATCTGCTGGAGTTGGTGCATATGGTTGAATAGTTGCCAACAGTAATGTTCGGGTAAACCACATGTGACTGCACCCCGAAGCACAACGTTGAAATACCAATCGTTGGGGGCATATTCTTGGGTCAACTTTTCAACCACTGTGTAAGTACGCACGTTTTTGTATCGTTGACCTTGACAAAAAACTTCTATCATTTCGTGACGATAGCCCTCTTCCCGCTCATCCAGGCGATCGCTTAATCGCCACGGTAGGGCATACAAAACCCCTTCTACCGCAGATGGTGGATCTTTCACCACATCTAATACGCCACAATTACGCAGTTGGGATTTGCGGAAAAATCCTAGGCGATAGCCCTTGAGCGTTGCTGGAGCGATGACATAAGGGTGGGTATGTTCACCTAAAGAGCGCTTCAGATCCACCGGACACATACAAGAGCCATAGGCAAAGTAGTAGAACATTGGCTCTGATTGAAACTTATGACCTCGATCGGCAGGTTTAACTTGAGAGTAATGACTTGGGTACAGGTTCATGAGTACTTAGGCGAAGGACTAGACGAGAGCCGCGAAGAATTGCTAATTGTTAAAAGTAAGCCATCGATCGTGTTTTTAATTACCAGAATTGTAACAGAATCGCTGTTATTAATACCACCTTTCCCGATGGGATAACCGTAGTTTCTGGCTTTTCTTTATGCAAATTTTTATGCAAATTTGAAGATTCGATCGACTGTAGAATCGGGAAATGGTAAATTCTCAATTCTTTCCCGATATTCCTGACTGTGCTTGGAGCCGCCCGATTGGTCTGGGTTGGCAATCTCCTTACACCGTTCGTTACGCCAGCAATATTGACGATGGGGCTTGGCATGGAATGCCACTAGGTGGTTTTGGAGCAGGGTGCATAGGTCGCTCTTCACGCGGAGATTTTAATCTTTGGCATATTGACGGCGGAGAACATCTTTTTCATTCCATTCCCGCTTGTCAATTCAGTGTGTTTGAAGCAACAGGCAATGGTTCTCAGGCGTTCGCGCTCTGTACCGAGGCACCGGACAATGGCACGTTGAGTGAGTGGCAGTGGTATCCAGCGAGTGACGGGAATAGGGGACAGGGGACAGGGAATGGGGAACGGGGAATAGGATATGGGGAGTATTATGCGCTGTATCCGAGGAGTTGGTTTGTATACCGGAATATGTTTCAGGCGGAATTGACGTGTGAGCAGTTTTCTCCGATTTGGGCGGGAAATTATCAGGAGGCGAGTTATCCGATCGCGATTTTTGAGTGGACAGCCCACAATCCGACTGATCAGCCGATCGTTCTGAGTCTTTTGTTGACATGGCAAAATACGGTCGGTTGGTTTACAAATGCGTCAAAGTCTCCGGAAGTGAAGGTAAGAGACGATGGCAGTCCGGTTTATGAGTATATGCCTCGGCTAGGGGAAAGTCAGGGAAATTTTAATCGGTGGGTTGCAGTTGCAGATGCGATCGGTTGTGTCATGGGCAGAGTGGCATCAGATTTTGTAACGGATGTGGCGGATAATTTTACAGATTCCCCTCATCCCCTCATCCCCTCATCCCCCTATCCCCTTTCTGAGGGCAACGGTCAATGGGCAATCCTGACTTTTCCTGATGCAGAAGTGTTTTATCACACTCACTGGAATCCAGGTGGGGATGGGGCAGAGGTGTGGCGATCGTTCTCTCAGGATGGATCGCTTCCTAATCTCACGGATGAGGCTCCGGCGATCGAAGGAGAACAAATTGCGACGGCGATGGCGGTTCGGTTTAGATTGGCTCCGGGTGAGACACAGCAGATTCCGTTTGTAGTGACATGGGATTTTCCGGTGACGGAGTTTGCGGAAGGGGTGATTTATTTCCGTCGCTACACAGATTTCTTCGATCGCAGCGGACAGAATGCTTGGACGATGGCTCACACTGCCCTGCACCATTACAAGGAGTGGCAACAGCACATTCAACAATGGCAACAACCGATTCTCGATCGCGCTGATCTGCCCAATTGGTTCAAAATGGCGCTATTTAATGAGTTGTATGATTTGACCAGTGGGGGAACGCTATGGAGTGCAGCTAGCGATCGTGATCCAATTGGACAGTTTGCGGTGCTAGAATGCCTGGATTATCGATGGTATGAAAGCCTTGATGTACGGCTGTATGGTTCCTTTGCGTTGCTAATGCTATTCCCTGAATTGGATAAGGCTGTTTTGCGGGCGTTCGCTCGTGCCATTCCGACATCTGATGAGACACCGCGCACGATCGGGTACTACTACACGATCGGCAAACCCAGCCCAAAAGCGGTTCGCAAGGCAGCAAACGCAACTCCTCACGATCTCGGCGCACCCAATGAATATGTCTGGGAAAAAACGAACTACACCAGTTATCAAGACTGCAATCTTTGGAAAGATCTCAGTTGCGATTTTGTGTTGCAAGTCTATCGAGATTTTGTGTTAACGGGTAGCACAGACTATGATTTTTTGGCGGACTGTTGGGAATCCATCACAGCAACGCTAACGTATTTGAAAACCTTCGATTTAGATGGCGATGGTATTCCTGAAAATTCTGGTGCGCCCGATCAAACCTTTGATGACTGGCGATTGCAAGGGGTAAGTGCCTATTGTGGCGGACTGTGGATTGCGGCATTGGAAGCCGCGATCGCGATCGGCAAGATTTTAGGGAATAGGGAGGCTCAATCTTCATCCTTCATCCTTCATCCTTCATCCTTCATCCCTCAATGGCAAACCTGGCTTAATCAATCCCGCCCGATCTATCAGGAAAAACTCTGGAATGGCAAATACTATCGCCTCGACAGTGAGAGTGGTTCTGATGTGGTGATGGCAGATCAGCTATGCGGACAGTTCTATGCGCGGCTGTTGGGGTTGCCGGATGTTGTGCCAACTGAGTGTGCTGAGTCGGCATTGCGATCGGTCTATGAGTCTTGTTTCCTCCGGTTCTCCGAGGGCAAGTTGGGAGCCGCGAATGGAGTTCGCCCCGATGGTTCGCCCGTCAATCCTGGCGATACGCATCCGTTGGAAGTCTGGACAGGGATTAATTTTGGGCTAGCTGCTTTTTTAGTGCAAATGGGGATGCGAGAGGGAGCATTCCGAATGACAGAAGCGATCGTGCGACAAATTTATGAACATGGACTCCAGTTCCGCACTCCTGAAGCAATCACGGCTGCCCATACTTTCCGCGCCAGCCACTACCTTCGAGCAATGGCGATCTGGGCAATCTATGGAGTGCTAAGTAAGCTTCCCCACGGCTAGAAGCCGGGGCTTTCCCCGACCCAGAGCGCAGAGTTTCAGTAGCCCTGCAATACAAGCAAGCGTCTCAAATAGCGGAGCCTAAGCGCAGGTATCACGAGCCTCCAGGCTGGCTTACAGTTCGGGTTCCCACCA
>JAAUSF010000183.1 GCA_012033255.1 Cyanobacteria bacterium RU_5_0 | reverse complement strand
TGTAAAGATTGCAGTTACACTGGGCAGTTGAGGGCTTTGATGATTCTCTCACAACCGGATACCGCTGAGGGGACTAACCTAAACTCACCACACTTACGCATTCCTGTCAATGCGTAAGTCCTATGATTTTCTTCCGCTTACTCAAAGCTGAGTTAGAACCTTAAATCAATAAGACTAGAATTTAATATTCTAAAATTCGTGTGGTATTGTCAAAACACCTTTTTAATTAAAGAATTTACTTGAAATGAAACATAGAATACAAAAAACTTAGAAAATATTTTGAGGGAATGATTTAAAGGTGACATTGGTATTTTTGGAAAATTTTTAAGACTTCGCCGATGATTGGGCGATCGGGCGGCCATAGCTCAATGGGCAAACTGCTGAAACGTTATCTATAATTGCCATTAGGAAAATTACATAGAAAAAAGATCACCCTAGTTTGATGAAAGTGCTGGCTTTAACGGTACTCGGTTTAAGCCAGCTTGAAGTTTCTTCAGTGAAATCAACTCCCATGATGCAATTCTTAGGGTCTTGTGATGATTAGCAAAATGATGGTTTATTTGTCTTCGCCGAATTAAGATAAATGACGCAGTCAGTAAGTGATTGGGTTCATAGCCTTTGCCTGTCGAGTATAGTTGTTCATAGCCTAAAGGGTCATTTTTAGTAACTTCATGAGTTTTCGCACAATTGATCAAAACGCATTTGCAATTACAACCCCGCTTTATTATGTCAATGCATTGCCGCATATGGGAAGTGCTTATCCCACAATGGCAGCAGATGTTGTGGCGCGCTATCACAGATTGCAGGGAAAGTCTGTGCTGATGATTACGGGTACTGATGAACATGGGCAAAAGATCCAGCGATCGGCGGAAGAGGCTGGACAAGCACCCCAAGATTTCTGCGATCACAATGCAGCGGCGTTTGAGTCGCTCTGGAAGAAGCTGAATATTGGATTCGATCGCTTTATCCGGACAACCAGTCCTAGCCATGAGAATATTGTTAAGGAATTTTTTCAACGCGTCTGGGATCAGGGAGACATTTACCTTGGACAGCAGCAAGGCTGGTACTGTGTTCCCTGTGAAGAATTTAAAGAAGAGCGAGAACTACTGGAAGGGCACCGATGCCCATTACACCCCAATAAAGAAGCCGAGTGGCGAGATGAGCAAAACTATTTTTTCCGCCTCTCAAGCTATCAAAATCGGTTAGAGCAGCTTTACCAGGAGCGATCGAATTTTATCCAGCCTGAAAGCCGTCGCAATGAAGTTCTGAGTTTTGTCAATCGCGGACTGCAAGACTTTTCCATTTCACGAGTTAATGTAGAGTGGGGATTCCCTATTCCCACTAATCCCACTCACACTATTTATGTCTGGTTTGATGCACTGCTGGGTTATGTAACGGCATTGCTTGACCCGGACGAGGAGCCAACTTTAGAAAATGCGATGGCGAAGTGGTGGCCCATTAATATCCACCTAATCGGTAAGGATATTCTACGATTCCATGCAATTTACTGGCCCGCGATGCTCATGTCTGCTGGACTACCAGTTCCTGGTCGCGTATTTGGGCATGGTCACTTGACCAAAGACGGACAAAAGATGAGTAAGAGCTTAGGAAACGTCATTGATCCATTCGATTTAGTGAACCGTTATGACTCAGATGCGGTGCGCTACTACTTTTTGAAGGAGATTGAGTTTGGACGAGACGGAGATTTTAGTGAGACTCGTTTTGTCAATATCCTTAATGCCGATTTGGCAAATGATTTGGGGAATTTGCTAAACCGGACGCTAAACATGGCACGTAAATATTGTGATCGCAAAGTTCCTACTCTCTCTTTGGACACTATTTCAGCCGATAATGTGCTGCGCTCCAAAGGTGAGGTTTTAGGGAATCAAGTGTCTGAAGCGTATGAGTCTCTAGCGTTTAGTCAAGCCTGTGAAGCCATCTTAGGGTTGGTACGGGCAAGCAACAAGTTTCTGGGCGACCAAGAACCTTGGGCACTGTATAAACAAGGAGATTTGGCTGCTGTAGAGCGGGTGCTATATGCGGTTTTGGAGTCAGTTCGACTGGTCGCCTACTTGCTTTCACCGATGATTCCCAACATTAGTAATGATGTTTATAAACAGTTGGGCTTTTCAATAGACTTCAACCGTAAAGATGTAGGTACTGTTGCGTCCTTCGATACTCATGCTAGATGGGGTATGCTGCCAATGGGTCAAGAACTGGAAGAACCAAAGCCAATTTTCCAGCGTCTTGAGCCGCCGAATCCACCAATATGAAGGACTATTTCTTTAGACATGCGCCCATTTCCTGGCGGGAACTCTAAGCTAGGACAGTAGCAGTCACAATTTTCATTGTTTAATTTCTTTCATAAAAACCGAGGTATGAAAAATCATGTTCAACAACCATCACGAAGGAGATTCCTCCCTGTTTACACCTGATCAGGTTTTAGAAAATCGCGGTCGGGTTGCCATATTCATTGATGGGTCTAATTTGTTTTATGCTGCCCTGCAATTGGGGATTGAGATCGACTACACGAAGTTACTCTGTCGTTTAACGGCAGGTTCTCGTCTGTTGCGCTCTTTTTTCTACACTGGGGTCGATCGCACAAACGAAAAACAGCAGGGCTTTTTGCTCTGGATGCGTCGTAATGGCTATCGGGTGATTTCAAAAGATTTAGTGCAACTGCCAGATGGATCTAAAAAAGCCAATTTAGATGTCGAAATTGCCGTTGATATGATGGCGTTGGTAGGTTCTTATGACACTGCCGTTTTGGTCAGTGGTGATGGAGATCTGGCATATGCGGTTGATGCGGTGAGCTATCGGGGAGTGCGAGTCGAGGTGGTCAGTTTGCGATCGATGACCAGTGACAGTTTGATTAATGTTGCCGATCGCTATATTGATCTAGATTCAATTAAGGAAGACATCATGAAAACGCCTCGTCAACCAGGTTACACCTATCGTCCGCTCTCTGGAATTGGCTTAGTTGAAGAGCAAGAAGAGTAAAGACGCAATCCTACCCAGTGCAAATGGCTCGGTAGAGTTGAGGTCAGCGAACGTAGGCGATCGTGACTCCAGTTCCTCCATCCGATTGTTCCGCCAGTTCATAGTGAGAAACTTGAGGGTGCTGTTTGAGAAATTCATGTACGCCCTGTCTAAGTTTACCTGTCCCGTGACCATGAATGATCCAGAGAGAACCTGGATCAGCCTTAGCAATCTCCTGCTCCAGGACGACTTCAGCATCAGCAACTCGACTGCCCCGAATGTCGATCGTGTTGCGAGAAGTCCGGATCTGGGGGTTGGAGATTGGGGGTTGAGGAGTAGGGATTGGGGAGGGAGTAGTAGGTTTGGTTTTTTGAGGAAGTTCGACTTTTTCGCCTTGAAGGGATTCAATATCGCCGAGCGAAACCGCCATCTTCATTAAACCAAACCGAACAGTCAGTTTGCCATCTTCATCAGGATTTGTTAGAACTTCCGCCGTTTGACCCAGCGTGAGAATACGAACTCGATCGCCCATCTTCGGCATGAATCCTGGCTTCTGTTTAGGAGGCTGCTGACGCGACGGTAATCGCTGTTCCGCAATTTGACTGATGGCTTCCGTTGCCTGCTGTGCATCTTGAGCGGTTACTGACCCCTGTTGTAGCCGACGAATCACCTGAGCAATCTCAGATTTGGCTTGAGCGATCGCCCATTGAATCGCTTGTTCTTGCTGCTGCTGCAATTCTCGCTCCCGCACCTTCAACATCTCTGCCTTCCGAGACACTTGCTGATGGAGATGTTCCGCCTGTTGCAACAACTGAGCCGCAGCTTGTGCCTTTTCTTCTTGCCGTCGTCGCTGTGCTTCCAATCCAGCAATCACCTGATTGACATCAGCCGATGCGCTCATCCCAACATGATTCTGTGCCTCAGCAATAATGTCTTCCTTCAAGCCCAAGCGTCGAGCGATCGTCAGCGCATTCGATCGCCCCGGAATTCCCCATAACAACCGATAGGTTGGGGATAAAGTGATATCGTTGAATTCAACCGAGGCGTTTTCAAAGCGATCGTCCTGATATTTCAGCGCCTTCAGTTCACCAAAATGGGTCGTGGCGATCGTCAAAGAGGCATGATCTGCCAGGTCATGGAGAAGTGCGATCGCTAAAGCACTGCCTTCCGAGGGATCAGTTCCGGCTCCGACTTCATCAAGCAGAACGAGAGAATTAGCAACGTCTGTTGACAGAGCCTCCAAAATCCGGCTAATCCGGCGAATATGTCCGGAGAAGGTAGATAAGCTTTGCTGCAAGGATTGTTCATCGCCAATGTCTGCCAGAATTTGATCGAACCAGGGGAGTTCGACGGGTTCACGAGCCGGAACGAATAACCCAACTTTTGCCATCAGCACTGCCAATCCCAACGTTTTTAGGGTGACAGTTTTACCGCCTGTATTGGGTCCGGTGATCGCAACCACTCGAATATGGGGCTGGATGATGAGATCGATCGGGACGACAGCCGTTCCTTGTTCATGTTGCTGTTGCCACACGAGAAGAGGATGGCGGAGTTGGCGGAGGACGATCGAATCGGGATGAAGGGATGAGGGAGGGAGGGAAGCTCCGGATTCTTGGTTATGGATTCCCCAGTTAATGAATCGAGGGGGGTTGGCTTCTAGCCAAAGGGAATAGCGGGCACGGGCGGTGGCAAGATCAAGCGTCGTGACGATCGCCAAAAGTCTCTCTAGATCCGGTTTTACGGCGGCGACTTGTTCGGATAAAACCCGACGAACTTCCTCTTCTTCTCGTTGTTCTTGACGAATCAATTGGCGATGTTGATTACCTGAATTGACAACGGAGTGGGGTTCAACGTAAAGCGTAGCGCCACTCATGGAGGTGTCGTGGATGATGCCCGGAATCGCGTCTTTGTGGGTGGCTTTCACAGGAATGACAAAACGATCGCCCCTCTGCGTAATCACTGATTCCTGGATCGCGCTAGTTTGGCGTTGCAGAAGATTTTGCAGGCTTTGGTAGATGCGATCGCGGAGTTGGCGAATTTGTTGCCGAATGCCCTCTAATTTGGGGTTGGCACGATCGGTGACTCGTCCGCGATCGTCGATGCAGCGATGAATTTCCTGCTCTAGTTCGGGGTAAGTGCGAAGCTCAGAAACGAGGGCATTGAGAACAGTCAAATCAGGCTGGTTGTCGATGATGCGACGAAGTTGTCTAGCTCCGGCTAGCGTCGTCGCAATGTCTAGCAGTTCTGTGCCAGACAAAATCCCCTTGCGCTCTGCCCGCTCGATCGACTCGCCAATATCCCGAACCCCTTCAAACGGAAGCCCAATGGTTGCTTCGCTCTCCAGTTGATAAACTTCCTGCGTTTGCGCTAGCAGATGCAGGCTTTCCTCAAGAGTCGTTGGAATTTTCAGGTTATTGGCGGCGATCGCTCCCAGCTTCGTAGCTGCAAAGGTGGCGAGGTGCTGACCCAGGCGCGACCATTCTAACAGTTCTAACGTTTCGGCTTGAATCAAGGGTGTCAATGGCAATCAAAGGTTCAGTGAGGGCAAACAGGAGGCGCTACAGGTTGCAGAGCGTCACTTCCGGAATCATTCTGTAAATTTACTTAAATAACTGAAATGATCTCACCTTAAGTTTAACGGAATCTGGAGTGGGTGACGATCGACCATAGGACAGGTATTCTGGCTGATGCCACTGCGTCAAAATATCCCGACAAATCCCACCTTTTTTAACCTAGTTTTAATCAGCAGTAATTCTTTGGTTAAAAGAACGTTAACGTCCTTATGAGATTGTGTTGGGGTTCTACTGAAACAAGCAACTCGGCGAGTTCGCAGTCATTCAATAGGTTACGCACAACGCTATGCCCACAAGACTTCAGATTTTACACGCCTCCGATTTTGAGGCTGGAATTCCGGCGATCGATGATGCGGTCAGGTTTTCAGCCATCCTCAACTATTTCCGAACCAGCAACAGTGGACTGTTCGCTACTCCAGCAGATGTTCTCCCGAATACACTTACATTATCCTCTGGAGACAATTATCTTCCTGGTCCGTTTTTCAATGCTTCCAGTGACCCCGCGCTTAACAACATTGGAGGACTCAGGAGTTCCAGCACTCCCACGCCAGGACGAGCCGACATCGGAATTTTGAATGCGATCGGTATTCAAGCTGCCGCATTTGGCAACCATGAATTTGACTTGGGGACGGCTCAAGTCAGTACACTGTTGGGCACAAGTAGCGGCAATCCTGGCACAAAATTTCCCTATTTGAGCAGTAATCTCAACTTTGCCCCAGACTCAAACTTAAGCTCGCTCGTTGCCACAAACCCAACGACGGCTGAAGCGAACACGCTGGGCGGCAAGATTGCCGAAAGTACGGTAATCACCTTGGCGAACGGTGAACGAATTGGGATAGTGGGAGCGACCACGCCCACCTTACGCAATATCTCTTCACCAGGGCAAGTTGGAGTTTTACCTGCCAACGCAACTGATTTTGCGGCATTAGCGGCTGAGATTCAAACAACAGTCAATGTTTTGACTCAGCAAGGCATCAACAAAATCATCCTGCTGGCGCATATGCAGCAGTTGAACATTGAGCGGGATGAATTGGCTCCTCGACTGAGAGATGTGGATATCATCATTGCTGGCGGTTCTCATACGCCCCTGCTCGACTCAAATGATGTCGCTCGATCGGGCAGTACTCCGGTAGCAGGCTATCCGATTGCTCGTAAAGATGCTAACAATCAAGATGTTCTCGTTCTCAACACAGACGCAAACTATCGCTACGTCGGACGCTTGATTGTCGAGTTTAGCGATAACGGCACCCTCAACCTGAACAGTTTGAACGATACGCTGAATGGAGCATTTGCAACCGATGATGCAGGCGTCGATCGCGTTTATGGCAGCGATGTCGTTCCGAGAAATGTCGCTGATCCAAATGTCGTTGCGATTACAGATGCGCTGCGAACCGTTGTCTCTGGCAAAGACAGTCTCATTACCGGGAAAACAGACTTCTTCCTGAATGGAACTCGTGACGAAGTTCGGACACAGGAAACAAACCTGGGAAACGTCTCTGCGGATGCCAATATTGCTTATGCGCGTCAGGTTGATCCATCAGTTGTGATCTCTCTCAAGAACGGCGGTGGGATTCGAGATAACATTGGAGCAGTAACCGGATCGGCAGGCGCAACGAATGCAAGTGATATTCAGAAACTTCCACCTCAACCCAATCCACTCGCACCGAACAAGCAAGTCGGCGATGTCACGCAGCTAGACATTGAAAACTCCTTGCGATTCAACAATAGTCTCTCTCTAATTACCGTCACGGCGCAACAACTCCTGCAAATTCTGGAACATGGGGTTTCGCAAACGGCATCCGGCGCAACACCAGGTCGCTTTCCCCAAGTCGGTGGCATGATCTTCAGCTTCGATCCGGCTCGTGCAGCCGCAGAAGATGTCAACGGCAATGGTGTACTCAATCCTGGAGAAGACCGAAATAACAACGGTGTCCTGGATGCCGGACAACGAATCCGATCGCTTGCCATCACTAACGACGATGATAAGGTGACGGATATCGTAGTACAGGATGGGGCGATCGTCGGTGATCCAAATCGAACCTTTCGGATGGTCACACTCAGCTTCCTGGCTGGAACCAACGCCACTGATGCGGCTGGAGGGGATAGCTATCCCTTCCCTCAGTTTGTCCGGGCAAATGCTGGCTTGGCAAACCGCATTGATCTTCAAGGGGAAACCACCGCCGATTTGAATGGAAATGGCACGATTGATGCAGCCGTCACCATTGCGGCAGGTCGGTATACGTTTGCCGCCGCAGGCAGTGAACAAGACGCGCTGGCAGAATATCTGGGGCAGATTGGCACTTATGATCAGCAGGATACCCCTGTTGCCCAAGACACCCGAATTCAAAACCTCAGTGCCCGGACTGATGCTGTGCTAAATGCCGATCGCTCATTCAGAGGCAGTAACCGAGCCGATCGGTTGCTAGGTGCTGCTGGTGACGATATTTTGGTTGGTTTTGCGGGTAACGACAATCTGCAAGGGTTTGAAGGCAATGATGATTTAGAAGGCAGTAGTGGTAGCGATACCTTAAGCGGTGGGACTGGAAACGACGAATTTCGAGGTGGATCGGGTTCTGATACCGTGAGAGGTGCAGCAGGTAATGACACTCTTTATGGAGGTGGCGGTAGCGATCTGCTGGATGGTGGCGACGGACGCGACATTTCTGTCCTGGAACGCGGTAGAGGCAGTGATACGATTCGAGGATTTCGCGATCGCCAAGATCGCCTCGGACTTTCGCGTGGTCTCCGCTTCAACCAACTCGAAATTGAGCAAGTGGGAGGTCGCACTGAAATCAGCTTCGGCAATGATCTATTAGCTACACTACTCGGAGTCAATGCTAGCCGGATCACATCGGCTGACTTTACGACCCGATTCTAGGTAGTCTGTCAACTTACATTTTGACGAGTTAGAAGTAGAAGGGTGGATGAGTCGATGAGTCGATGAGCGATTTCCCATCCACCCGTCAACAATGACTTGACTCACCACTAGGACAAAACGCGATCGTCTTAGAGGATGTTTGAAAAGTATCAAGTGTGCGGTATTTGCCCCCCAAATCCCTCAACGTTGGGGGACTTTGAGCCGAGTTCCCCTCAGAATTGGGCTACCGTGTACACACAAGTCGATCGGGTTGAGGTTGAACGTTGTCTTGCCCCCTAAATTCCCCAATTCTGGGGGACTTTGATCGGTTCGGTTCCCTCAGAATTGGGGGGTAGGGGGCGGTTCAAGGCGCATGCAGCACTTTTAAAACACCCTCTTAGAAATTCTGACTCCAAGAACATCTGTAGGGATCTACTCATGTCTCTACAGTTTTTTGTTTGTCTTGTTTCTCATCCCTCATCCTTCATCCTTCATCCTTAACAAAAAGCTTGGGAGTACAAGTCATCTGAGCGACCCTGTTCACCCAAGCCAATTCATCACAGAATCATGCTTTAGCTTGACACACAAAATTGGATTCTGGGAAGGGGCGATTGCATTGAGCGATCGGCGTTTGAGATGAAATGTCTATGGTTACAGTTTTGAGTTTTGAGTGTGAAATGGTCAATGGTTTCTGTTCCTATGAGTTACTAGACTCTGAAGCCTGATTCTCTCTGCGAGAGGAGGTTGATTCACCTCTCACAGACTGAGCCAAACCTGCGGCTCCAGCGAGTGCGGTTCCGGATAAACCAAAGGCGGCAGTTGCTTTTTCTCCTGTTACAGTTTCGTTCACAACCACCACAAAACCAATTAGAGCGCCAGATACCGCGATGATAATGGGCGTGACGGCACGAATAATTTCAGGATTCCAAGGGGGCATTGGATATTACTCCTTTAAGCGTTGTTTTAGTGAAAGGTTTAATCGCTCTAAAACAAGCTTCACTGGTTCAGAAAATCTTTTCGGAGGCTGCTTTTAGAAGTACCCTGGCAGGTACTCAGGAGATTTCTAGAAAAGATTATCCCCGCAATTGAAGGGGCGAAACACTGGGACGACAATCTTTTCAGAATTACAGAGCCTATATCTACTAAATGCTGAATGCTAGCCCTTTCAGGGCGGCTATGCCAACGCACATGTGAGGCGATCGTCCTACAAGATAAACGTCTTTACCGAGCAGTATCCTGCATCTCACAATATAATCCTCTGTAAGGGGGCTATATCTTGAAAAAGTCATTCTAAGAAATAGTTAGCTGGCTCCGCATCAAGGTCTTGCACTCGTGATTGCAGGCGATCGGCTTTCTCCGAAACGTCCATCGCGCGATCGGAGGAGGCAGGAGGTGGAAGCGATCGGCTGGTTGCCGCAGTCCGTGCA